>CAJCIF010000283.1 GCA_903970355.1 Actinomycetota bacterium | reverse complement strand
TAGGGGCATGGCACTGCCATGCCCACCTTGGCGTTGGAATGCCCTGCCCCCACGTTGAACTACCTACTTGGCCATTGCCTGGCAGGTTGCTTCGCACTTGCGACATTCTTCTGCACACGCTTGCATCTTCTTGTCGTTCTTGAACGTTGCACAAGATTCGGCACAGCGTTTGCAGGCTTCGGCACACAGAGCACATGTTTGCCCGGCCAGATCGGAACCACGAGAAAGTAGATCCTTACTCAACTTGCAAGTGGAGACACAATCTTTGATCGCATTGACATGCTTTGTGTCTTTGTGTTCCTTTCCTTGCGCATCACAGTATTTGAGTATGTCTTCGCAGGTGCTTTGACATTTATTGCATTCTGTCATGCATCCTGCATGCTCGGGTGCAGCGCCTTTAGTTTGCGCAAATGCGCTTAGCTGCGATATTGCAAAGCTTGCGAAGATGGCTAAACACAAGGCCGTACAGAAGCCAATTAGAATTTTTTGGATAGACATTTTGATTTCTCCATATTGAAAAACTACAAATAAGTTGGTTGCAGCTTTCCTTTAAATCAATAGTTGTCTATGAAGAATGTAGATCTGTTTCTTATTCTGCCCACCAGCTCGTAAAGCGCTCAAGCTCTTGTAAGCAGCTGTTTCCGGAGTATTGAAATTTCGTGACGCGAGATCCGGTAAACGAGTAATTTCGGCTGTTCTTTGCGGAATAAATATAGATTGCATCTGGCATCCTGAAATGGCAACGATGCCCATACCAGGAGAAGCAGTTGTTGCGCAGCAACAAGACGGTGTTTCAGAGCTGCAGCAGGAAGCATTTGCCAGTTCTTGCGTGCCTTGTACAGAAAATACAGAAACTGCATCGCTCTCAAGAGTGACTGGAGAACAGCAGCCAAAACTTTCTCTTGCTGTTGCCAGAAAGACTGTTAGCCCCATAACAAGAGTTAGTACTAAACGAAGAAACTGGCGAGAGGATTTCATAAGTTTTTCACGCTTTACAGCCGCAATCACGCCTCAGATACCTATCGTCATAGCACGAATTAGGAAACTATTTAGTATTTGATTGAGTCACCATATCTGGTTGAAGCTGGAAACCCTGTTCTCTAGTAGGAATACGTATTGTCGAGAAAAATATTCCCTGGTATGTATGTAATATCAAAGTTAAACAGAACTTTAAAGCTAGTAAGAATTGTCTGTCTACAGGGTACAAATTGAATCGATAGCTTATGCTGAAAGTACGACGCAGTATCTCCAGTTCGAGGGGCTTAAGGGATTGAGTCTGTTGGGGCAGCACCAACACTGCGACCATCAAAGGAAGCGAAGATAAGAGGCACGAATGTATCGTGCCTCTTATCTTTTGGGGTTACAGGACAACGGTATTTTTTCGTGCTAGATTCACTGTTTGAATGGTGATTTGAGCGGGCGCCGCCAAGAGTTGGTGATTTGACAAGCGAATTCAAGCCAGGTACACAGTGCATTGTTCTTGCCGCCGGACAGGGCAAGCGAATGCGCTCTGCCATCTCCAAAGTGCTGCATGAAGTGCTCGGTCAACCCATCTTGGGACGCATCCTGCACACCATCGAAAATCTTTCGCTCGATCGCATCCACATCATAGTTGGGCATCAGGCCGAACAAATAAAAGAGTACGTCGGTCAAGTTCAACTGCAAACCCCAACCGCCATTCACTTACAGGAAGAGCAGTTAGGAACAGGACATGCCGTTTTGCAAGCCGAGGAAGCGCTTGCAAAATTTGAAGGTACAATCCTGGTTTTAGCAGGCGACACACCTTTGCTGTCAAAAGAAACGCTTGCTGCACTCATGAACAAGCATCGTGAAGACAAAGCCGACGTCTCACTTTTAACAGTGCGTGTGCCCATTCCTAAAGGGTATGGCCGCATAGTTCGTTCTAAAAAGGGTGTGATCGAAGCGATCGTTGAAGAGAAGGATGCAACCGATCAACAAAAAGCTTTGAATGAGATCAATCCTGGTGTTTATTGCTTTCAATGGCCGTTAATCAAAAAGGGTTTGCACGCTCTCAAAAACGACAACAAGCAAGGCGAATACTACCTGACCGATGTGATTGGATGGGCAGTAGAGAAAGGTTTGAAACTGAGTAGCTTCGAATTGGAAGACTGGCGTGAAGTGGTTGGTGTCAATTCACGCACAGATTTAGCAATAGCCAACAGTCTTATGAACGAGAGACATTTGCGCAAACTCAGTCTCGAGTCCGGCGTGACGATCATCGATCCGACTACAACTTGGATTGCACCTGAAGTGACTATCGAACAGGACACTGTTATTTTGCCGGGCTGTTGGTTGATGGGCAATATCACAATTGGCAGCGCTTGCAAAATTGGTCCGAACACCGTCATGGAAGGCGAGGTGCACATAGGCTCTCGTTCACATATCGTTCAATCGCATCTTGAAGATTGCCAGATTGGCAATGCCTGCCGCATTGGACCGTACGCTCATTTGAGACCTGGCTCCGTCATTTCAGATGAAGTCAAAATCGGCAACTTCGTTGAAGTGAAGAAGAGTTTTATTGGTCTTAAAACAAGCGTTGGTCATCTAAGTTATATCGGCGATGCCACCATTGGCAACCACGTCAACATTGGCGCCGGAACTATTACCGCCAACTACGACCACTACACGAAGCAGAAAGCGCGAACGACAATAGAAGACGGTGCTTCAACAGGAAGCAACGCCGTTTTGGTAGCGCCCGTCACACTAGGGCGGGAAGCGGCGGTCGCTGCCGGCACCGTTATAACGAAAGACGTGCCGGCTGAATCCCTCGCCGTACGAAGAGCCTCTCAAGAAACAGTTGACGGCTGGGCCGCACGACAAAAACGCAAGACGCCAACGTAGGGGCAATGCCACGGCCAATAAATTTGGCGGGCGAATAACGTAGGGGCATGGCACTGCCATGCCCAATAAATTTAGCGGGCGGCTAAAGCCGCCCCTACATCACAGCCCCTACATTAGCCCATCACAAGATCCCAGCGTCAGCGTCGGATCTTACTTTTCGAGATCTGGATATTGCGGCGCAGATTCAACCTGAGCCAGGTAGGTCAAACGTTGTCTTTCTGCATCGGCGAAAGAGGAAGATTCAATCGTAATCATCTTCACGAGGTTGAGCGGTACCAGGTGCTTGGAGTAGTCTCTGGCATTGGGCTTGTCGAAATCACCATAGGATTCCATTTCGACGTAATCGTGACCAAGCCTGAGCACTCTACCGGTTAAAGTAGTGCCGTCCTGAAAGTGGAGTCGCACCCAGGATCGGTTATCACACAAACGCTCCAATCTAAGTTTCAAATTCACGGTGGCACCTTAGTTATTCTTCCAATCCTCATTGTAGCGCTCTCCCACAGTCCATTATTTATTCTTTCGAAAAATGCCACGCCGGAGCTGGAAGTCAAGCATTGCTCTTTTGTACGGCTGAACTAAACTGTTGAGCGTGGAGATGTTGATGCGAATTCGCAAAGCGTCTGCCAGAGCCGATTTATAGCACTGGAATAAGACGAAATAATATCTGCCACTTATCTAAATCAAGTCAGCTACATGTCTGACTCTAGAACAGGAAACAGAATGCACGAAGAGCAGTTGCCCGCTAGCCTGGCTAAGCGGATTGAAGAGCTACGTGGTAGAGAAGCTTGCTATTGGGAGGACGAAATGTTTTCTCCGGAAGCACTCACCAATTTGAATTACCGCGAGGCCTTGGAGCAATCCTTCAAGCTCGACCCTTTAGGACCTTTGCCTCCTCGGCAATCAAATTGATCCCGATCAGGGTGAGATTAGGTTCCAGATAATCTATTTTTTCGGTGTATGGCGACAAGTAGCGGGCGTAACCGCCGGTTGCCACTACGGTGACGTCGGTAGCAAATTGCTTCCGGCTTCGTTCCAACCACTGTTCGAACAAGCCAACATGTCCTAAGACGGATCCACCGATGATCGCTTCTTCCGTTTCAGTGCCCAATCCATCTTTAATGGGCGCGCCAAGCATTTGCTTTAAATCCGGAAGCTGGGCGGTAAATTGATGCAGGGCATCAAACGTTTTGCCGAGCCCCAGGGTAATGAAGCCGCCCAGAAATTTCCCGGTTTTATCGACAGCCGTCAAAGTCGTCGCCGTCCCGAAATCAAATACGAGTAATACTTCGCATTCAGGATAACGCTGCACCGCTGCCGCGGCGGTGGCAACCCGGTCTGCTCCGAGCGATGTATAACCGCCATGAATAATGGTCTGATTAATTGTCGTTACTTGAAACGGATCTACCTCAAATTCAAGCAGACACTGCTTCAATTTCTTAGTGGCATTGGGCACAACCGAGCAGAATGCAATTTCGACCTCGGGTTCACTTTGGATGCGCTGGGCGATCGTTGTAGCTGCTGTTTCTATATTTGCGGTTGGGTAGTGCCATGACTCAGAAAGCTTCCCTTCCCGAAAGAATCCGCAGGCAGCTCTGGAGTTACCGATGTTAATTGCTATACGTCTGGTCATTTGCCCTTATTTTATTTCAGTTTCCGAGATATTTGATAAGTCCGTCTGTGATAGCTTGAGCAGCGTTTTGCTGGACAGTTGGATCGATTAACTGTGCAACCTCATCGGGATTGATTGTGAAGCCAATTTCGACCAGCACGGCCGGCATAGCCGTAGGGCGGGCCAGTGCTAAGTTTTGATACCGAGCACCCAAATTTGGAAAGCGCAGCTTTTCCACAAGAGCATCTCGCAATAGACCGGCCAGCTGGACGGATTGAGGATGATACCAGTACGACGAAGTGCCATGCTCTTTCCAGGGATCTAGACCATCCGGCAAAGCATTGTTGTGAACCGAAATCAAAAAATCTGCGCCCCAATCGGTTGCGATTTTGACTCGATCATCAAGAGAGACAAATTCACTATCGCTCTTACGAGTCATAAGCACAGTTGCACCATTGGCTTCGAGCGCTTCTTTCAATTTGTATGAAATGGCCAGGTTGAGTGTTGACTCGTGCAGCCCATTGCAACAAATTGATCCTGTTTCGCTGCCGCCGTGGCCAGGATCAACGCAAACTTTTATGCCGGCAAGCACATTTGGCTTTGCCTTCAATTCAACCGGCTTTTTCACGTCCAAACAAAGTGTCGTGCCATCGTATCGAATGATATAACCCCATTGTTTCGTGCCGGACAGGTGAACAGTGACTTCGTACTGATCGTCTGAAGCCTGGCGCCAGGTAACATGATCTATCAGGCGTTCTTTCTTTAAGTCTGCATCCTGGCTTTCGGAAGTTACCCAGTCTGTGTCAGCCGTAACACCATAAACCCGCAAGATAAGCGTGTTGGGCAACAGCTTCTGTTCTACCTGATAGGGCAGGCGCTGATCTAATGGTATTCGCACCGAATCACCATATTGATTGGGCTGTATGTTTATGGTACGCGCCACTGCATGTGGTGCCGGACTGGAAACGGATGAATGTTCCGGTTTAGTATCAGTTTCAAAAACAAGATCCTTTCGCTCTATAAAGACATGATGTCCTGGTATATACAGGCAGCGAACCTGATCGCCAACCCAGCCGTCCACCTCAAGCCGCACCCCTGAATCTAAAGGGGTGGTACGAGCCAGACCTGGTCCGAGACGCACTATCGTAAGAGGATGTTGCGTTTGAGCAAAAGCATTGCGCGCCAGTGTGTTAAAGCGGCAAGTGGCTGTATAAGTTAAACGGCGCTTGTTATGTTCGAGAATGACTTTTGGCTTTACATCATGCCAATCATCTGCGGCCTGCACTCTATAAACACCGCTGTAAATATCGCTGGATGATCCACTGCGCCGTTCTATAACATGACCGTAAGCTATATCTCGACCACGCACGATGTGCGGAACAGCATGATCGTGACCTGTTTTCTTGCCACGATTGGCGGAACTCGGATTGAGAACAATTTCTTTCTTGCCAACCACCACTGTGAGAGACGAAGCCGGTGTTGCACGCACAGTAAAAGAAATAGCATCGCCCGGTTTTAGACCGAGATCTTGCGAAGGCTCGAATGACGCCACTTTCAAATCATTTTCTGAAATCGGCTCAATTCGCGCTTCTCTTTTAATATGCACTTCCTTTTGTACAGTTCCGCCATCCATCCTAAGAAGAAAATTGTTAGTTCCATGTTGGAGGGGAACAACGTGCGCAAAGAAACCGGCTGTATTAACACGCACCGGCTGGTCCTGGCAGCTAAGACTGTGCCCTTTCGGAATTGCTCCGACAATGAAGCTTGCCGGTGCCTGAATTTCAGTTGCCTCATTGGGATAGGCAACAAAAATGTCGTTTCCATCTACTGCCTGCGCCGCTTCTACCGAAATGCATGCCGAAACGCACACGGCGGCCATGGAGCCCAAAAGAGTAAGCACTATTGCTCGTTTAATTCTGAACAGAAATGTCATTTACACGCCAATCGAAAGGCAGATTGTACTTTTTAAGAACGATAGGGCTGCTGAAGTTTTGGGCTTCAGAGGGAT
>CAJCIF010000282.1 GCA_903970355.1 Actinomycetota bacterium | reverse complement strand
CCAACCTTGCGAGCTCGGACATCAAACTAATCAAATTGGGACGAACAAATGGTTCCCCGCCTGTGATGCGGATTTTGGTGACGCCCATCAAAACGAATAAATGCGCTAATCGCAGTATTTCTTCAGATGTCAATAAATCTTCGTTTCTTTTCCATTCGATGCCATCGTGTGGCATGCAATAAGCACACCGAAGATTGCAGCGATCGGTCACTGAAATTCTCAAATAGGAGTGTTTTCTGTAGAATTTATCTAATAGCCTGTTCATGTTTTAGCTTCAGCTAGGCTCGATGAGCCGATATTGCAGACCGGACAATGTTCGTTGTGCGTGGTTGCGATCTGCGTAAGTTGCAAAGATAGCAAATCAACCAGGCAAATATGATTGGCAAGTGGACTGGGAATTCCTACCAGGTACTTAATGGCTTCAAGAGCCTGCATACTACCAAGGATGCCAGTTACTGCACCAAGAATCCCTGCGTCAACACAGGACTGAGCGGCTAAAGTATCTTTCTCATTCCACAGGCAGCGCAGGCATTGTCCACCTGGTTTTGAATTTTCTAGTGCCGGCATCCAGATATGAAGTTGTGCTTCAAATTTACGAACGCTGGCAGATATCAAAGCAACGTTTGCAGCTATGGCACAATCGCTGATAAACAACTTTGTATCCATATTGTCGGTGCAATCTAGAATGACATCGTATTCTTTGAACAAGACTTGTGTGTCTTTCGCATTATTTGGTAGGGAGAATGATTTTGAATTGATAAAAGGGTTCTGTTGCCTTATGCGCGCACTTGCAAGGGATGCTTTAGGTGCCTCGAGATTTTCAGTTGTATAAATAATTTGGCGATGAAGGTTTGAAAGCTCGACACTATCAAAATCGCATGCATCAACTTGACCGCAGCCGGCTCCGGCAAGATACAACAAAGCCGGGCTTCCCAAGCCGCCTGCACCAATCACGAGAACTTTTGCTGCTTTCAATTTGTTTTGCCCAAGAATGCCGAAAGAAGGAAGAACAAATTGGCGTGAATAATACTCACTTTCGCTAAGTTCACGATGATTTCGGTTCGCGCAATTTACCCATTCTGGATCTGAATCAACATAGTGTTCTCTTTTCCATATGGGAACTCTTTTCTTCAATTCATCAATAATGTAGCGGCAAGCCGCAAAAGATTCACTACGGTGTGGCGCTGCTGCTGCGATCCAAACCGAGATTTCGCCAAGTTCTAAATATCCTGCACGGTGAATGCAAATTGCGCTTACAAGGTCGAATTTCGCAATTGATTCACGAACAATTTCCGTTCCTTCTTTTTCAGCCAGCTCGCTGTAGGCTTCATACTCAAGCGCTTTGACTGCTCGTCCTTCATTGGAATTGCGCACTCGTCCTTCAAAGTATGAATATGCTCCAGCTCCATTGCGATTCAGGCAAGATTCTAAAAAGTCTGCTTTGTGCCGCTTTTCGTCGAACTTTTCATTCGTTAAAACAAATAACATTTCAACCACCGGAAACTGGAGGTAGAAAGACTACCGTGTCGTTGTTCTTCAACTCCTCACTCCAATTCACAAAGCGATCGTTCACAGCAACCCGCAAATTGTTGCAATTTAATTTGAAACCATGGGTCTTTTGCAGTTCTTCGTACAGATCTTTAGCCGTAGGTGCGTTCGTTTCGACCGCTTCTGATGCAAGACCGCGTTGTTCCCGCAGGATTGCAAAGTAACGAAGATGAACACTCTTAATAGCGCGGTTCATATGACTTCCCTCAAACGGCTATTCTCGCATAGATGTTATCCGACCATCATAATCAGCGTGAGTGCCAACCTTTGCTATCCGAACAATTTTCTCTTTAATCGGTGTCGTCAACGTATTCATAGAGCCTTAGTGCCCCAATGCGGGGTTGATTCGCTATTGGCTATTTGAATCGCGCGATAAATTCTCAATGCGGTGGTAAGCAGCGGGGAAGCGTCCCGGTCAAGCGCAAAATGCAGATCACCCCAGAGTTTTCGAGTGCATTGGCCGTATTCCCAGCTTGCAGTGTAGGTTTCCTCTTCTTGTTTAATGTCAATCTTATGTTCGGAGATTTTGCCGTCGGTGTTCAGCACAACTTTATATTCAAATGCGTTCGAATTATCTTGAGGTTCCACCCGCAATTCAACAGGTGCAGCAATTTGATCCGGCGTGAGGTGCATTCCACAGCTCGCCCGCTCAAAAGGACCAATAGCGGCTCGCAACCAATGCCCTACCAGTGAGTCTCCGATCAAGGAGAAATATCGATCATCATCTAATAGAGTCCTTTCTCCGTCTTCTTTCATTGGCATTGAAAAGCTGAATTCATCAGCATTTCCATCTAGAGTGCAGTGAAGACGAAATAAATCCTCTCGTTCTTTTTTTAGTTTTATTGGAGGCGTTAGTTTTTGCATTTTGCTTTTAAGACTATTTTGGATTTACTGAAAGACCGTTCCAGAATTTCAGAAGCGATTCCCGCGTCATTTCGTACTTATATCCTTTCCAAGGATCTCTTATCGTATACAAGCCAGTTTCAGTTTTCCCATCGATAATAACAGCGTGTCCTTGTAAATCGATAACCCAGGGTTTGCCGACCTTGCAGTATTCATCGAATTTTCCCGGTGCATCTTCAGGTTCTATTACTACTTTATATTCGAAATCTTTGAGTTCATCGACCAAATGCGCAAAAGTGGACCATTGGTTAGGCTTAATAATTTGCGGGTCCAAATGTTTCAATAAACGAGCGATTAAATCCTCTTGCTTGACAGCCCCTTCTGTAAGCATTTCGCCGCATGCCGCTACGCAGGAGCCAGAGTGAATTTGTTGAACAACATCAGGTGAAGGACGCTCGTTGACGAATGGCCAATCGCCTCCCGCACAATTCATCTGCTTGACGATTCCCAGTTTGTCAAGTTCGGCTTTCTGCAGCTTTTCCAGACCCATCGCATCAACTGCGTCGTAATCTAATTTCTTTCCTTCCAGGAAAAACATGGGAAGTACAGCGCCAGCCAATTCTGCACGCTGATCGATGGTCATTGGTTTACTCAGCGTATCGACTATTTGTTCAGTTCGCGCTTTTGCCCAACGAAACGCATTTTGACCGCTTTCGGCTACCTTGCCTGGATTGTGAGCAACAGTGTCCATTATTTCGACGAGCGTTTTGCCGGCTATTAATAGATCTTTGTTGACTGCATTTGGTTCTGCGAGATGTTTTTCGATTGGTCTAACACCTGCAACACCAACTTCAGAAACCTTTTCAAAATAATGTAATAGCTGTGACGCATCGACACTCTGTGTTATCTCCGGAGCA
>CAJCIF010000281.1 GCA_903970355.1 Actinomycetota bacterium | reverse complement strand
AATCTGTTCCGTTTGCTTTGTATCCACCAATCGGTTTCATGCGAATGAATTTGGAAACGCTGCTCTTCTCATATTGCTCAGCCACTTCATTGACTGATAAAAGTGCATCTTCAAATTTTCGCTTTGAGACGGCATGCATTGCCGATTCTTGAGTAATCATGAAGGCAAGGCTTGCGCCTGTAACCATGCCGATCAGATCGGCCAAAGGCAGAACAAGGGCGAAAAGCAAAGTGAACAAAGCAAGCGGTATGTCCGCCGTGCTGCCGCGCTCGTTCGTACGCAGACTCTTAAGATCTTTGTAGGTGTTTTTAGGCATCTCTGAAATCGTCTCGTGCGCTGAGTGCGCAATGAAACTTTTCCTTGCTTAGCATTTTGCAAATTTACAGTTTACCCTTAAGAAGCTGTTCCCAAATGAGAAGAATCAAGCTCTTTGAGGTTCCGCTAGCTATCAAAGGATCGTTCTTTCCCGCAAAGGAAGGAATCGACGCTTATTTAAGGCACTATATCTGATGGCGCTACGTCAAACTCTGTCCAACAAAGCCATGCTACTGATAGGGCTTCCCATCCTGATACAGGCCTTCGTGCTTTTTGGTCTGGGTGCGGTGTTGGATGAGGCGGAGCGGCAAGAAGAAGCGGAATATCGCTCCAAAGTAGTAATTGGCCAGACAAACTGGTTAGCCACGCTTTGTGCAACTGCCAATTTAAGCTGTCTCGCCTACATTATGGATGGTGACCCGTTTTACCTTGATGCCTACCGCAATACAAAAGGAGCGCTTACGGATTCACTTAAAGAATGGACCGAAACCTTCAATTCAAACCCGGAACGTTTAATCAAGATTAACGAGATCACGGCGAATACGAAACAGTTATTCGTTACTTTGGACCGCGCGGCAGATGCAGAGCGGGTTGCCAAGAATAATGGCACAACATCAAACTCAATTGCGATTTTAAAAAACTCGAATCTGAAAGACACATGGCTGAAGCTTTTTGAAGAGCGTCACGGCCTTCTTAAATCAGAACGGCTTCAGTACAAAATAGCTCCCCTAGCTGTTCCCAAAGCGAGAAAAATTCTGCATCATTTTATTGCCGCCGCCGGGCTGCTCGATTTGATCGTTGGTATCGCCTTGATTTATTTATTCAGCAACAACATCGCTAAACGATTGAAAGTGATGATCGACAACACACATCGATTCGCTCAGGAATCCGTTCTCAACCCGAAAGTAGGTGGGAATGACGAGTTAGCAGAACTCGATGAGACCTTTCACAATATGGTGCAACAAGTTTCAGAAATTTCAACGAGGCGCATCGAAGTTGAAAGAATGAAGCATGACTTTCTGGCAATGGTTAGCCATGATCTAAAAACTCCGCTAACAACTGTGCAGGGCACTTTACTGTTGTTGCCCACGGGCCGTTTTGGCAGCATGAACGAACACGGATTGAGCATGGTGGATTCATCTGTTCGTGAGCTCGAACGCTTAACAAGAATGGTGCAAGATTTGCTTGATATAGCCAAAATAGAAGCCGGCAAATTTGAACTGGAACTGAAACCCACCTGGTTGGACAACGTCACGAACCAGTCGGTCAACAGCGTGTCTGAGCAAGCTGCGGAAATGCAAATTGAAATCAAGTATGAACCTTGTCCATTTGTGGTTTTTGCAGACGAAGATCGTTTGATTCAGGTAATGGTGAACATACTCACCAACGCCATAAAGTTTTCGCCGCCACGCACAACAGTAAAAATCGAATATGAACAGCTGGAAAAATTTGCGCAGGTAAAAATAAGAGATGAAGGCAGGGGTATTCCGGCTAGTCATCTTGAAACCATTTTCGATCGCTTCAAACAAGTAGAACGAAGTGACCGTTCTGAACGGGGCGGTACCGGTTTGGGCCTGGCTATTTGCAAAAGCATAATTGAGCAACACGGCGGTACTATCGGAGTGATAAGTCAACCAGGCGCAGGCAGTACCTTTTGGTTCAGAGTGCCTCTCAGACCGGCACTGACAGGTTAGATGCAAATAATCATTGTAGGGTTAACCCCATTCATTTGGCACTTCTACCAGGGGTATAACCTAGATTATGGAAAAGCCGCTTGTAATTGACTACAGTGACAAATTTTCAACAGCAGCCTTATGGTGGAAGGCCTTTTTTCTGGCTCCGCCGTGGGGCTTTCCGCTCTTAATCGCCCTCGGATTTGTGAGCTCGGTCTTGCCTATTCTCCAGGCCTTGGCTTATCCAATCGTCCTTATCTTCTTTCTGCTTTATTTCACCAATGAAATGTTGGGGCGAAAAATTCGTATCGAAGCAGGTGTATTCCATTTCGGGCTATTCAAGTTCGAATTATCTTCACTCAGGTCGATTGGCACCTTTTACAAGGACAATCAAATTCTGCCGACGGAAATGGTTTTGACATTTAAGCGATTAGATCAAGTTGTTCTGAAATTGGACAATTTGAATTTCGAGCAATATAAAGACTTCCTGCGCCTCGTTGAAAACAAGTATCCACACTGTCAAATTGATCCAGTTCTCTCAACGCTCGTTCGCTGCAAAAATGTGGCGCGAAAAATTCTTGTTGAGGATCAAGACAAGATCGTCATCCAATATGATGGTCAACGAAAAATCAAGCAGTTTCTAGAAACCTTCTACAATACGGCTGGAATATGGGCGAGTGTGGGCCCAATTCTCATGATTATTCTTGCTTGTCCAATGTGGGTTCTGGCAACTTCTCGCGCATTCTTGCTGGGCCGCGACATAGAGTCGATGACATCAGGATGGCTGTGGCTATCAGCAGCTGTTTCTAGCATTGGTATGTTAGACCAAAAGATCCTTCAATCGGTTGGGGCAGCCATTTCGGGTCTAGCCACTGCAACAACAAACCTTTCTTTTGCAGCAACAATGATGGCGTTAACCGGCGGCATTGTCGGATACTTACTCCATCTCTCAATAAGGCCGATCGCAATTGAACTGGATAAGATTGGTTTGAGTGTAATTTATCCGCCCTTTGTTTCTAACTTTATCGGGGAAAAAGCCCACTGCGTCATGTGGTCTGAGGTCAGGCGAGTACGCCTTGTTAAAAATGAAACAGCAAGCGGAACGCAACTACTCATTCGATTTGAGAAGCAGAACGGAAAAAACTACGATATCGATTTTTCTGCCGTCGCAACGCAAGATCGACCACGCTTGATGAAGGCTCTCGATCGGCTTGCACCAAATTGCACGGTCGATAGCGATCTCGTTGAGGCTATGATGCCGAAGCAAGAGCACAGTTATACAGAATTATGGCTCCAATCGCTTTCTGGTAATCCGGAAAGAAAAAGCACGCAACCTCTGTCGCCGGGTGCACAACTACAAAACGGGTTGTATTTGGTTGAAAAACGATTGGGTGTAGGTGGGCAAGGTACAGCCTATTTATGCAAAAACATTGGATCCGGTTTAAGAGTCGTTCTTAAAGAAACTATCGTCCCTGTCTTTGCAGATCACGTAGTAAAAGAGCAAGTCCTGAAGAGATTCGAATCAGAAGCAAATATGCTGCGTAAACTTGAAAGCGATCTTGTTGTGAAAATGGAAGACCACTTTTTTGAAGATCATCGTGGTTACATAGTGCTCGAGCATATCGACGGCGACAATCTGCGGCAAGTGATCGGCAAGAAAGGGGCAATGGCAGAAAATGAGGTTTTAGCACTGGCCAACACGATGTGCAATATCCTTGCTGTTTTGCACGAACAATCGATCATTCATCGAGATTTTACTCCGGACAATCTAATACTTTCTAATTCCGGCCAACTTAAATTGATCGATTTCAATGTTGCTCAAATCGAACAAGTCGGTGCCACTGGAACAATTGCAGGCAAACATGCTTATTTGCCACCTGAGCAATTTCGGGGCAAAGCAACATTGCAAAGTGACATTTATGCACTTGGAGCAACGCTTCATTTTCTTTTGACCGGCAAAGATCCGGAAGCGATCTCCTGTTCGAGTCCTAAAGAAGTGAATGAAGCCGTAAGCGAACAATTGGATGATCTGGTCAAATCTTGCACAGATTTGAGGTTGTCTCATCGTCTGCAATCCGTGCAGGCAGTTAAAGAGCGTTTGCAAAAAATATTGGCCGGAACAACTCCGGCAATTGGATACGAATCGGAGAACTTGGCGGAAGAAGCCAATATTATTTCTATTCGAACAAAGCAACTGGATAAGCAGGAGGCATAACATGGCGGAACTTGTTGTGCGGCTCCCCTATCGTAATAAAACCCGTGAGTATGCGCTTACAGCATTGAAAATGACTTTTCCAATTTGGGGACTGATCGCTCCGATAGGTGTAGGCGTTTTGGCTGTCCTTATCGGTTCGTCGTTTTTACAAAATCCTCATTCCCCATTTGTCGGCGAAACGATAAGCCAGTTTTTTGCCTTGCTAAATACGCTCCTGGTAGCTTTCCTTTCAGGTTTGATTGCAACCAACTGGCTTTCCAATGACGCAATAGTGTTCGATTCTAGTGGATTGCAACTGCCCTCCAATTTATTCGGCCAGAAAAAGGGATTGCCCTGGGACAATATCTCATCCATAGAGCTAGCCTATGAATCTGCTAAAGATTGGCGACATAAAGAATTGGTAGTTACAGACAAAAGGAAAAAACGGGTGTGTTTGCCCTTAGAGTATCTAGCGCCTGATCAAGTGGAGCAAATTACGCTGGCATTGGACATGTGGGCCAAAAATGTTGCCATAAGCGAATCCGTACAGACACTAAAGCATTCTGTCTATGGAGACACTCTGCCTGCTCTTAGCTTCACGGATATGTGGCAAGAAGAGCTGGGCAGAAGATTTTGTCCGACCGCATTTATTCCGCTTGAGCCGGGCCGGACCATTCGCAATGGTGCTGTTAAAGTGCTCCGTCATCTGGCGTTAGGGGGGTTGTCTGCTGTTTATCTTTGCCAGTTGGAAAATCGCAGTTTGGTAGTTTTGAAAGAGGCAGTCGTCTCGGATGATACTACAGATAGTGCAGCAAAAATGGCTCGCTCTATGTTGGAGCGCGAGGCGAATATGCTCCTCAAACTTGATCATCAAGCGATAGTGAAAGTGCTGGACCATTTTGTTGATAATAACCGTGATTATTTGATGCTGGAATACATAAACGGTCAGGATCTTCGACAACTGGTAAATCAAAACGGACCGCAATCAGAAGGTATTGTGGTGGACTGGGCCTTGCAAATGACAGCCATACTCAAGTATCTTCACGAACAAGATCCACCAGTGATACACCGCGATTTCACACCGGACAATTTAGTGCTGCGCAGTGACGGCTCCATCATACTAATTGATTTTGGTACGGCTAATGAATTCATTGGCACCGCCACCGGAACGTTTGTCGGCAAACATGCCTTCATCGCACCAGAGCAGTTTAGAGGCAAGGCCGTTACGCAAAGCGATATATATGCACTTGGATGCACGCTCTACTTTCTGCTTACCGGTGAGGAACCGGAAGCTCTCTCCACATCAAATCCGAATACACAAAGGGACCATCTTTCAGAAGAGCTGTGTGGTCTCATTGAGACTTGCACCCAGCTGGAAGCAAAAGACAGATTTCAGTCAGTTGGCCAACTGGTTCCGATACTGCGCCAGCTAGCTGCGGTGTTTCCGATGATCAAATAGAAACTCAGGGTGTAATATCCATGCCGGTTGTTGGTGCCGGTCCTTTTCCTTTCACATCGCGCATAAGGTTTTCGTATTTTTGCAGCTCCGGATTGTTCTTTGCATAAAGGTCTTTAGCCGCTCCGAGGGCCTGTTTTGCTGCAGCCGCTGCCAGAGCTTCCTTAGGCGGGGACATCTGCAAATATGTCAGGGCCAGCTCATAGTAAAAGGGGGCAAGCATAGGATTGCCCTTATTGAGACCTTTCTCACCATTGTCAACAGCTTTTTTGAAAAGTTTTTCTGCCGCCGGGAAATGTTTTTCTGCTCGTTCAATGCGGCCCAAAGACCTCAATCCTTCACAGGCCTTTTGGGTAGTCAATCCGGTATTTTCAAACGTTTCGGTTGCTTTCTCAGCGCATTCGCGGGCTTGCTTTAAATCACCTTGCGCTTCAAATATTTCTGCTTTGGTTGTGTAACCGGATGCGAATAGTCCGGCATTATCGCGAGCCGATTTGATGTTTGCCAGAGCAAGATTTATTGAATCCATTGCGTCTTTGAGCTGCCCATCACGCAGATAAGCTCTGGCATGCAATAAATTGAGTTGACGCCTCATATCACTGCTGTTTCCTTGATTTGAAGAAACCATTTCCTGAATCTGACCCAGATGCTTGCCCAAGCCTGGGTCTTTGCGCATCATCTCAATTTCCGCAATGGCAATTTCGGTCGATTCGGCGGGCGCATTCAAAACGGGACGAAACCCGGCAGCTAAAGCTTGCGCTTTCTGCAACGATTTAAGAGCACCCTGGATATCGCCTTTTTGCATGGTCTCATCGGCCTCAGTTTCAGCTTTGGTCCATGGTTCAAACTCTTTGTCTGCAGAGCGAGTTGCCACCTGAATATCAGTCAACACCTTGCGTATCCCCGGTGTTCCAATCGGGAATACGTTTCCGACAACAGATTTTTGCGTTAGCATAATTTGCTGCTGCAAGGCACCCATTGCAATAGGATTGTTTTCGAGAATGCCATAGACCAAATACGCTGTCTTGAAGCATTCATCGGCATCTAAATAATCTCGATCGCCAAGAAAAGCCTGCCCCATACCTGTAATACTTTTAGCAGCCATTTCGTTTTGCACGGAATGTTCGAATGCTTGTCGTGTCGCTTGCGAATAGTAGGAAGCCGCTCTCTTGAAGTCCTGTTTTGCCAGAGCCTTATCACCCTCATCATTGAGGAGCTGCCAGGCTTGTTCGATTTTTTTGGCTTTGGATAAGCTCGTATCGGCTGACACATTTGCTGTTGCGGCAGCTAGAACAATAAGGAACGGGAGAATTCTTTGCATTTAGTTGATCACAAGATTGGAAACAGAACCCACCTATGATATTGGCTTATCGGGCAAAACGTCAAAATTATCGGACTTTCCCACGTAACCTTAACGCTTCCTTTAACCCCTTCTCCCCCATCCCTGTGCTTTAACAAAAAAGGGGCGTGTTCGCCCATTTTTAAGGAACGGGATATCTTGGACGGTCTTAAAAGAGTTAACTGCAAAGCACCATGTCTCATTATGGCTTTGCTGATTGCTTTGGTGCCTGCCGCTTATGCCGATTCAAGTTGTACTCCAGTTGCTCCCGTCGCCATTCCTTCTGATGTGAAAGTGATGGAGCAGAAAATCGATGGCAATACTTGCACGGTCGCTACGATAACGGTTAATGCTCCTTCAGATAAGGTGTGGCAAGTAATGACGGATTACGACCACACTCCGAAACTCTTTCGAAATTTGAAATATTGCAAAATTATTGGTATCAATGGTAATACCAAAATTATTCACCAGGTTGTGCAACCGGTTATAACTCCTATCAAATTTGATTACGTTGTCGAACTGACGGAAACTAAACCGCGATTAATCAAATGGCGACGAATAAGCGGCTCGCTCAAGCAATTGATGGGAAGTTGGGAATTGTTTGACGGCGAAGAGACGAATACAACCAAGATTGTTTACACGTTCTATATTGATGGCGGTTTCCTTTTACCGGCATGGTTCATGCGTTTGCAAGCAAAGAGTTACGTGCCGAATACCCTTATTCGCCTGAAGCAGGCTAGTGAGACCCCCAGTAAATCAATAGAATAGTTACCCGGCCTTAGCGCTAAAACGCCATTTGGGTTATGCTTTGAGCGAATCCTGGACGATCGGTGTGTTTGTGCCCATTTCTTTGTACTGGTGTGTAGAGTTATTCACACTGGCTGCTATTCTGGCAATAACGGTCCCTTACCTCTTGCGGCAAAAAGGGAGCAGGCAATATTTGTGTGGAGATTGTCGATTCAACAATGCTGATGATTGCCAGAAGACGGAGAGACCACTCGCGATAGATTGCACAAGTTACAGACCTGACAAAGCTAAAGCAGACAGTGTGTAGGAAATGAACGAAGCGGAAAGAAAATCGCTAACAATAGTGCAACAGGCCTTTGCGGTTCTAGACGGTCGGGACAACTCCGATGAAGTTATCCGGCACCTTCATAGACTGGAGCGCAATACACCAGATCTATTCAATGAAGTGGTATCGCAGCTCGAAAAAGATAACGGTCGCTGGTCAGCCGTCTCGAGCATGCCCTCAGTAGAGGTTATCCGCGACGATGAAGGGCGAGTGGAAGCCATCATTTTTAGTGAACAACAAACTCCGCAAAAATCGGAAGACCTTGATGCCTTTCTATGGGTTTCCGACCGTGTGGACGTAAAGTGGTTTGAGGCTTTCGCCGAAGAATTAATCCGAACAAATTCGCCGCGAGCCCAGTCCCTTATGGCCAAGCCTCCCTTTCCGCCCCAATTTGCAAAGCGCGGTCGAGACTCTTCGGACCAACGCCGAAATTGAGCTGGTTTAAGCGTTCTTCCTAAGGATGTAAATAAGCCGGGGTGCGCTATTGTCGTTGATAGAGCTGCCGGTAAGAAAATCGCCATAACGTCTGGCTACGGTGAACGATCCACTGGCCGTTATTGCTTTCTCAAGGGCAAACTGCGACCAGGAACGAGTTTTGATCGTTTCATTTATCTCAATTGATTGTCCCTCAACGTTGCCGCTCACGCTTACTGTGGTAGCAGAAACCGTGCGGCGCGATTCATCCTCGCCGTTGGCACCCCACTCTATGGAGAGATCGACACCGTTTTCTTGGGCAGACCACTTATTGATGTAGTTGGGACTGGAAGACTTTGTAAGTTCAATAACATAAAGACCACCTGGGTTCAGGTGGTCTCCAACGCAGCGCAAATGTCTGATCATGTCTTTAGAAGTGTGAATATGACAGGCGGAATCAGTAAGAAGCATGGCCATGTCGAAACGATCGCGCAGGCGGAAATTGAGCATGTTAGCGTTTACCGTACGCAATGAAAGTCCACGTTGTCTGGCTTTCTGCGCAGAATAGTCGATCATTTGCGGGCAAATATCGAGGGCTGTCGCCGATACGCCACGGCTGAGGTATTCAATAGAGTGATTAGCCGGACCGGCAGCTAATTCGAGAACGCTAGCTAATGGTTCGCCCTTGGTAACGCTCAAATACCATTCAGTGAGGACGTGTATTTCCGCAGGAAAATCGCGGTGGGAAAAAGCAGCGTCGTACACTCGTGGGGTTTGATAAAGGGATGAACTGGTAGCCTGGACATCCTGGACATAGTCTGCTTGCATTCAATGTTACCGACTAAAAAACAGACACGATAAACAGCGAAGTCGGCACCTGCGTGCCTTTCCTCACCGGGGACGCTAATGTAACACCGAAGTGTGCGGTTGGCAAGTTTCGATTTCGTAATCTAGGGCGGGCATAGGGGTAGTTCAGTTCGCGCGAGGGATCGACCCACCTCATTAATTCTGGATCGTTGTCAAAGAAAACTGGCAAGTTGATCGCAGTGATTCGGTACGAAAAGTAGTGATACCGTATGCGGTGCTAGTGTTATTTGCAATAGAACTTTGGAATGGGAAAATGATTGGATCGTTTCAAAATGCGATCAGTGGATCGATACAGAAAGGTTCGCAGCGAAAATATATGCACCCTGTTGGGGCATGGCATTGCCGTGCCAATTTTTATGTTTGATGGATCTTCCGAAATTGGCCCTTTTTTCGGGCGAAGATCAAAATGAAATTCGTGGAGCAGTAGAGCAATTTTATGCAGCGATACAAATACAAAATTGCGATGCGAATGAATTGAGATCGCAGCGCGAGCAATTGAAAAAACGTATACAAAAACCAAGCCCCTCTGCCGGTTCACCCACCGGTCTCAGAGAGGCTTGCTCCTATATCTACTCGCTGAGTGCGAGAGACAGATGCACCAGGGCGTTCGAATGCGTACTTCTGACAATAAATAATTTCTCGGAACTGTTAGAGGAGAGTTCCGCTTAAAAGAAGCATAGCATTTCGTAACTCCACTCCTCAGTATATCAAAGATCCTGATTTCATCAAGGCTTGACGCGCACCTTTAATGATGAAATGTTCGACGACTAGCGAATTGACTTGGTATTGGTGATGGTATCAACCTTTGCGTGGTTGAGACGCAGTCAATAGATAGATGCACCGATGCGGTATGGACGGGTCCGCTCTGAGCCCGGATGCGGCATGCTATCTGCGTTCCGGAAACATTTTCCGAAACTTAGGCGTCCAACCTGTCAAGTCAAATTTAGCGACCAATATGTATTTATGGAATCCATTTAATTAGAAAACGAGCGGAGGTGGGAACCAGCACATGTTTAATAGAGCAAGGCAAATATTGCCCCTGTCGATGGTTTTAATGGGCCTGGCTGGTCTTCAGCTGCCCGCTGGCGCTGTTGAGCCAGACGTAGTTACGGTAACCGTTTCTCCGAATGCAAACGCAACGGCAGGAACTAGTTCTGTTGTTTTCATTCCGTCTTATGCCGCTTCTAATATCGTCTACTCCAGTTCCGGTCAACCTATGGCTGTAGTAGCCTCACCATGGCAAGCCACCAGGCAGTACTACGTTCCGGCTCCTAATGCTTATGCCTTACATGGGTATGCAAGAAAAGAAGGAAAAGAAACCGGTCCACTCAACCTGAATTCTAAGGCAACCGAATATCGCATTCTTAAAGACATAAAGAATAGCCATTTCGAAGCGCCAGGCACCGGTGAAATTCCGCAAAGCGTCTATTAAAAGTCGCGTTTTGCTAAACAAACCAGTCTATTGAATTAGCTATTGGATGGGCTTAGCTTCAAGAATGAGGTTACCGTTATTCGAATCAATGAACCCGCGACCTGGTTCGAAAGTGAGGCTCAATTTTTGATCGCGGATCGTAAGAACATAACTTCGTGTCGGTGCGTCGAAAAGAACCCATTTGCCAGTGTCACCAGATGTGGTGACAACGGTGCCATCTGTTTGAAACTTGGCTGCTCCGAAATCATTTAGCTTGAAGTTGTATACACCCACTACAGACGGAGTGGAAGCAGCAGTTGCTACTGCAGAAGGTGTTCCTCCAAAACTGGCACTGCCGTTTACGGCAATAGTGTAAGGAGTTGTTTGCCGCACTAACGGTGAACTCTTTGGTTCAACCATAACGACGACTTTGCTCGGTTGTGTACAGGAACCCTGAAATACCGTACGCCCCCCATTTTCTTTATATGTGAGAGTTGAGCCTGGTTTGTTTGGAGCAAAAGCGGCTCCTGCTGAGCATTTGCCACCAACTGAAAATCCTTCTTCCGGGTTTCCGGCTGAGAACTCGATTGTGAAGTGTCCTGGTTGGGCAATGAAGTACCAGAAGTGATCGCCTACAAAACTGTCGATCGTGCCTTTGTTCACGCCTGCGCTTAACGGCGCGGGGTTATCCACTTTTAAAGACTGGGCCTGGCAAAGAGAGCTGGCAGACAATATTTCAGCAAGTACTAAAGCAACGAACAAAGGCTTGGACATTTTACATATTCCTTTTAGCAACCAGGGTAATTCGCCGGCACCATTTATTTTGGTGTCGGAACTGGAATGTTACCATGCGAGGTTGAACTACTATTGCGTTGGTACAGTTTTTCTGGACTCTGGCGGCGGCGGCATTTCTTTTTGCAGGAGCAAAAGGAACGTTTTTACGATGCGCGGATCCCACTCCTTGCCTGCCCCTTCTTGAATTATTTTGAGAG
>CAJCIF010000280.1 GCA_903970355.1 Actinomycetota bacterium | reverse complement strand
GCCAGCCTTGGCGACAAGCCGCAGCCCGACTTCCTTCTGGACGGTCAGCACCACAGAGTCAATATTACTCAACCATGGTGCAGGCTCATCAAGCTCACCGAAAAGCCGCGCAATAATTGGTGTGGTGATGTTATAAGGAATATTGCCAATCACTTTCGATTTTTGATTGAGAATTTGATTGAGATCAGATTGCAGAAAATCTTCGTTCAATACTTTGAAGCGAGGCAAATTAAGCTCGGTTACTGTCTCCACGCATTCAGGATCAAGTTCGACAGCCGTAACATTGGCACCGGCACCTACCAAAATGGCAGTGAGAAAACCCAGTCCGGGGCCAATTTCAATAACCTGTTCGCCTGGAACAATATGCAGCTCTTTAGCTATTCGCGCCAGAGCATCCGGATTGATTAGGAAATTCTGGCCCAATCTTTTCTTGGCGTTGAAGTCACGAGCCTGGTGACGAAGATCTTCTGACGTCATCTAGCTCATTGCCTTGTGAGAGTGTTCTGCCGTCTTCGATACAGAGTCTTTAACACCAGTGCCGTTGCTTCCATTACTAGCCACTTCATTAGCAGGCTTATTTCTAATCAGTCTCAATTTGACGATGCGATGGCGATCGGCTTCTTCAATTCTCAAGCGATAGCCGTTTTCCTCAACCTCTTCTCCTGGTGCCGGCTCTCTGCCTAATAAGCCGAAAACGTGGCCGCCAAGTGTGTTGAACTCTTCGTCTTCAATCTCCAGTCCTAATTTTTCGTTGGCATCATCCACAGCAAGTTTGGCATCGATCAATATCGAGCCGTCTTCCTGCTCCTGAATCATCTGTGGTACCACATCATATTCATCGGCAATTTCACCAACCAATTCTTCAACGACATCTTCCAGGGTTACCATGCCGCGTGTTGCTCCATATTCATCAACAACAATCGCCATGTGCGTTTTGCTCTTCTGAAATTCAGGCAGCAAGTCTCCAAGATTTTTATTTTCGGGCACAATCAAAATTTTGCGTGCCAACTCTCGAACATGAGTAAGTTCTTTGCGTTCGACCATTGCTTTCAAACAATCTCTGATGTGCACCAGTGCAAAAATATTGTCGATGTTTTCTTCGTAAATTGGAATGCGCGAAAGACCGTGTCTCAATGCAAGATCTGTCAGCTCTTTGACGGTGGCATTGGCGTGAATGACAATCATGTCTGTTCTGGGCGTCATGATCTCACCTGTCACTGTGTCGGAGAAATCAAAGACACTGTGCAGCATCTCTTCTTCTTCCGGCTCTAGAACGCCTTCTTCGTGGCTAGCCGACACAAGCATTTTCAGCTCTTCTTCCGAATGCACGAAATGTCTCGGGGGAGGTTCCTGCACATTGAGCATTTTCAGGATCATCGATGTCGATCCATTTAGAACTTTCAAGAAAGGAGCGGTAAGCCAACACCAACCTTCCATGATGTAAACGACGTTGAGCATCACTGGCTCTGCCCTCGGGAACGTGAGGGTTTTTGGCAGTAATTCACCAAATATCGTCTGGATAAGCGCCGTTACGGCAAAAGCAAGAAAGTAGCTTAAGGCTTGCAGGGGCCCTGCGGCCGCGTTTGTAACTTCAACATGGTGACCAAAAACGCCAGCAAACTGCTCCACGGCCTGGGCTAGGGCATTTTCGCCTACAGCACCCAGTCCGAGCGTGGCGATTGTGATGCCTAATTGGCATGCCGAAATATAGCGATCGGGCTCGTCAAGACAAAGCTGAACCATCTTTGCGGCTTTGCTGCCTTCTTCCGCCAATTGGTCTATTCGGGTGCGACGGACTCTGGCAAGAGCCATCTCTGCTGCCACAAAGAAGGCATTAATTGCGATGAAAATCGGTATCAGAACTAGGTTAAATATAGCCAGTCACGCATCAAGCGGGCTTGATGCTTTCTCCTTTGGTTAACAATCTAAATTTTGAGCACCAAGAGAAGCCGAGGCAAAACTCCTGTGGATATGAAATAAGCGCGGCACGAATACATCCGCCCTTGAGGAGGGTCGTCGGAACTCGTCTGCGCGCTACTGTGTGTCTCTTCCATTAGAACAAGGGAATGAAGAGGCGTTTTGCCAAATCAGATAGCACAATCCTACCATAAGGACACCTTTTAAATTCGCCAGGGCTCTTGGTTTTGCCAACTTCCAGAGGAGTGTCAGATAAATTCTGATTAGAATTAATAAATTTAATCCTTGATAAGAAATCCATGCGATAATTCAGTCCCCCCAAGGCTTTCCAGCTCAGCTACTAGACAAGGAATTAGGTAATTTTGAAATCGAGTAGTTTGAAACTAACGCTCGTGCTCCTCTCCATTTGCGCCTTTGCGCAATCTGCATGGGGTGATGAAACGACGGCGAATGCCAAAACTCAAAGCACGCATAAAGACCAAGTGAGTAGTGACAAAACTGAAGCGCCAATTTTCAAAACTGAAAAAAGCGGAGCGTCTCAGAAACTCACCTTTACCTTAACCGTACCAACCAATATTGAAGAGGGTTGGCAGTCTTGTCTTCGCACGACAAGCACCGCCGCGCAGACGATTGGTCAAAATGCTACTGCTATCGGCAAATGGCTAGATGACGGTTTCAAAAAAATTGATACTGGTTCGCGTCCGGAACAAGTTTACATATCACCGCTTGTTTCATCGGCTTCAAAATATTGCTCTAAATTTCATCCTTGCTACTTTCAGGATGGTCGAATAAAAACGGTAGCGCACCGCTAGTCTAAACGAGTGTTTCGCCACACTTGAGCGAGTATTTGCGCAGAAATAATTTGGGCGATGAATGTTGTCGATGGCACCAGAAAAGCACCAACAACAGTTATTAACGGTGCCACCACCCCAATACAGAAAATGCCTGTACTGAGGAGCCAACCTTTTACCATCTCAGCAGGATGCTTAGCCAGCCTTCTGGCAATTTCGCGCAAGGCAAAAGCGGCTTTAGTTTCTTGTTGAGTCGAAAAACTGGCAAACAAATATGTGCTGAAGAAAGAAGTGGCAGCAAGAAACAAAACCAGGAAAGTCCAGATTGTTATCGCCCAGGGCGCAAAACGATGAGACAGAACGCTGTCCGGCGCAAACTGAGAGGCAATAATGAGCGCACTCAAAACAAAAACCACTTCAACAAAAATGCGAACGCTGCTGATTGCCATCCAAGTTAAACCGGCAATTAACAACTCACTCCAACCTTTCCATTCCGGCAGTTTCTCTTCGGTTTCGGATGCCGTCCGGTGCACCATCGTCACGAAATAGCCCTGTATGAGCGCGATAAGGCAGATAGAGAGCGGGAAGAGAAGCGGGTTTAAAAGCAATGTCACAAACGCTATCGCATAAAAAAGCCCACCAATGCCTGCTTTCATCGTCCATTCCGGATCTTTCGTGATTGCTTTCACGGCTGCTTGCGGCGACAGTTTGTGGGAAGGAGCTTTATCCATGCAGTTTGCTTGCTTGTTGTTTGGAGGCAGGCAATAGATCTTTGATAGTTTCTTTGAGCGCAGTCACAGTGGGCAGCGAAACATGATCGGTCATGTTAAAGCAAAGAGGAGTGATCGAAATTTGATCCTGGTTTGCCGCCCAAACATCTGTTGAAGTCGATTCGGAAGTTTCATTAGGAATTCCGGAAAGCCAATAGTAGGTTCGACCACGCGGATCTATCCTCTTTTCGAATTTCTCTGCGTAAAGTAATTTGCCTACTTCCGTAACTGCAATCCCTTTTATTTCAGAGAGAGGCAAATCCGGAATATTTATGTTAAGCAACGTATGGGGCGGCACCTTTGAAAGCGGCATATATCTGATGAAAGAAGCCACAAAATCAGCAGCCCACTGGTAACGAATTTCGTTGCCTTTCGGTACGATGCTTACAGCCATACTGGGAATGCCTATAAGCGCTCCTTCCCCGGCTGCGGCAACGGTTCCGGAATAAATAATGGCAGACCCGAGATTGGCAACGCTGTTTATGCCGGCCACAACAATATCGGGCAAACTGGGCAAAAGCTCGTGTACGCCAAGTTTTACGCAATCAGCCGGATTGCCGGACGTAGACCAAGAGCCTTTTACGTTTTTAAAGTTGGGAGTTTTGTCCACCCAGATGGGCTCGTGCATCGTCAGAGAGTGCCCAGTACAGCTTCTTTCGCGGTCCGGCGCCACCACATAAACTTCCAGGTCCGATTCTTCTGCCAGCCGTTCCGCAAGGCATCGCAATCCGGGTGCGGAAATTCCATCATCATTTGATACAAGAACTTTCAAAATCTTCGTCCTTGGCTTAAAAACGCGCTAGCGGTAAAGCAGAATTGTACACGTGTAATGGAATGTCCCCCTCATAACTCTTGGGAATGTATCGGTATTGTTCTTGTAAGGTATAGTTTTATCTGCTCAGGCCGCAAAGGCAAGCGGCCATGAGAATAATTGTTTAATTGAAGCCTGTTGAAGGAGCTATAAATGCTTGATGCCTTTTTCACCCGTGCCGGGAAGTCTGCCCTCAATGTAATACGCACGGCTTGTGATGAATCAGTCAGGCAAAAAAATCCGCAGATTGGCACTGAGCATTTGCTACTTGGCATAGCCCGTGAGCCTGAAGATTTAGCGAGCAAAGCTCTTGCTTCTATGAGGATTGATGCCGGCAATACTCAAGTAGAAGTAGATCAATATTGGCGCGACAAAGAAGTATCAGAAGTGAGTCCGAGTCTGGGTTCGCGTTACTCTCAAAGGCTTCTTGGCCGTCTTTGCGTGCATGATGGTTTAAGCGGCAACACGCAAGCCTTCAGCGAAATGAGTGTGAAAGCGCTTTTGAAAGCGGAAGACTACATGCGCTTTTTCGGCCACACTGAAATTGAACCAGCTCACATTCTTCTTGGCCTCTTTGTCCAAGGTAATCTGCTCTGTACAA
>CAJCIF010000279.1 GCA_903970355.1 Actinomycetota bacterium | reverse complement strand
GAACTGCGTTTGATGCGCTGTATTGCTGCATCGAGTCCCTGTTCTTTGTAGATGTTCAGGGTGACTTCCAGACTTGCCAATCGTTCTTTAATGAGCGACTTTAGTTTCTTCGCGCGTTCCGTTTGTTCAGGATTTGTTTTTTCGAGGTCGGCAATGTTATTGAGACAAATATCGGTTGCAGCCACTTGTGATTTATTTGCTTCGAGATAGGCTGGGTCTGCGCTCAAAATATATGATCTCTGCGTGCAGACTACATCGGTTACGTCGTACAAAAGCAAATCCAACTCTTGCAAAACACTTTTTGAGTGCAAGACCCAATCATTTGCAGCTATGAGCGTGCTGACGCTGTAATAGGACGTTGCCCCAACAACAAGCACAATGGCGGCTGTCAGCCCCGAGATTACGCTAAGTTTTCCAGCTACTCGCATTTTTACTCCAAAAGAAAATCAAATGAAATTGCCTTGACGACTTCTGCTTGGCCAATTGAGACCGGCGCTCAAGAGTACATAACCAATCAAGAAAGTCAGTAAGTAAGGCAGTATCGGTTCTATACGCAATTGCACGATGTCTGAGGGTTGAACGGCAAGCATCGCCAGTGCCATCACAAAGGCTCCGAATTGCGTTAATCCTTTTGCCAGGATGCGATTTTCATGCCATTCCACAAGACGCTTAACGCCATTAACGTGCCCAGCAAACGTGATGCTTCCTGTTGCATTCAATACCAGCATTTGCACAGTAAAGGCATCGCCTTCATTCAACAAAATAGGTCGAAGCATGACGCGCTCCTGGTCGATCTTTTCAACGAGTGAAGCATTTGGCTCTTTTAATCGCTCTTCGAGATCGGCAGGCATGGTTTCGATAATGTGGGCATCAAGAATGTTCGCACCAGGATTAAGCCGAATAGACAATCCGGGCTGATAGTCCGATAGGTTGATGGGCAGATGTCCGCTATTGAAGAGCGTCACAACAAGGAGTTGAGCCGTTGAGACGTTTTCACCTTTGAATCTGATATCGAGTTGTTCGCGCGCTACCCCTTTCAGGTTGAGAAGTGGATGGCGCCAGAGAATTCGATAAGAAAGGCCCTTACGGCGTTGATTCAAATTCCAGAGAAATATGCTCACGCCAATGCCGCATGACGTAGCTATTGGCCCCAAAAGACGAACATCCATCCCGAAAACCATTTCCTGAAACGATCCTGAAAGGATATTCCCATAAACCTAGTTTTCTTAAGCGCTGAGCTATGATTATGCTTCCTGTAGCATCGACTCTCTTGGAGATCTCGCTTCTTTGTATTGGCGCGCCAGAGTTATCAGAAGCCACAGGTTTTTATCTGCCTTCCTTGCGACTGTTTTTTTTCTTTGCGGCAATGCCGGGAGCGCTGAGTCCGGCTCGCCCAATTACGAACTGAGTGCCGGCGCTCTTGTTCGTGGTGGCACTTCTTCTGATCGAGTCGAAGACTTAACTCATCAGATTCTTGAGAAAGTGATCGAACTGGAAAAACTAAATACCAGATTTCGCATAGAAACCGGTCTGGTAAGCCCCTGGCGGCAGAGACGCGTCTTTCTATACGGTATGTCGAATGCCATGTGCACAGAAGCCAGTCAAATTGAGGCAATGAGTGTGCGTTACAGCATACTTAAAAAGAGTCCTTCCAAATCTTCCAAAGCAGACAGTCCAGCAGCAGATGCCACAGACGAAATCGATCAGGCAGACAGTTTCCCGTTTGTGGGCACTGCAAAAGCGCCTAATATTACCGGTCGATTGATGACGGCCAATTCCACACAAATTACTGGCAATGCCATTGCAGGAACCGGCGATATCTTTGAAATGAATCTCAATTTTCTCAACTACCTGCGTATTCGCAAGCACCATCTCAATCCTGCCGCCTACAAAGTGCAAGCCGATCTGTTGCACACAGATCTGCTCAATCTCTGCAATGCCCGCACGGATGCGATCAAGTCCGGCCAATTCAGTGATTCAGATCTTGCTGTTGTTAATGCGGAGACAGCAGTTTTAAGTAATTTCAAAGATCTCGCTTGCGTTGAATACTCCAATTTTCATGCTAATACAAGAAGATTTTGGGCCTTACAAAACACGGCATTCTTAGTCGACCTCCTCAAAAATTCGCTAGCCGGATCTGGAAATATCGTCGGTTTGAGTGGTTCTCATGTGCGGAATCCTTTTGCTCAAGGAACGGCAGGAATTCTCGGAATTTGCTCTGGTGTCGTCGTTCTCTTCACGCCTGTATTTGGCCGCGTCACAGGCAACCTGGCAGGTAACGCCTCCAGGCGCCTTATTTCAAAAGACCTCGTTGACGTGCAGGCTCATAACGCATCCGAATTCGCTTCTGCTAGTCTGGCGCTACGAGGAGTTCTTCTCAACCATCCAAATGAGCATGCTTCAGCACGGCTGCCAATCTACGATAAGGAAGAGAAACTTCTTGTCGCCCTGGAGAAATCTAATGCAAGACAGCGAAAGGCTGCTCGTGACACCTTAATTGAAAACATTGCTTTTGCAGGAGCGATTGGTCCGCCGCGTATTGCAAACGGCACATTGCAAATAGTCGGCAGCTGGCATTATCACTTGAATAAACGTCGGGCCAATGTTCTTTATGTGGCTGGTGCAACGACTTATGGTTCTTCAACTGGCCTCAATATCCTTGAAACGGCACGCGTTCAAGCGGCGATCGAAAGGGATTATCATCGGCGTGCCAAGTTAGGAGAAACGCCTAAACAACAGATGACAAAGCGGCTTTCCGTACTCGGCGAGATGCGTTCAAAAATCGATCAGTGAGACTGTTTTGACAAGCAAGGCAAACGAGCGATATAGGCTGCCAGCACATCGCAAAAACAGGTGCCACCGCTGTAATTGAGATGAACGGCATCCAGAAACATCGGTTTCGTAAAGCATTTTTCGTCACTCATGTCGTACCAGTAGGCTCCATTACTGCGGCAAGTATCGCCGACGCTCTTTCTAAAACTAGACCAGAATACCGGTGACAACATGGCTCGGTTTGTCTCGTAAAGCGGCATGCCAACAATAACTACATCCGAGCCAATCGAGTGGAGATA
>CAJCIF010000278.1 GCA_903970355.1 Actinomycetota bacterium | reverse complement strand
CCGAATATCAATACCTTGGTGTTTGGTTCCATCGCAACCTAAGTTGGACTAAACAAGAACAGTTTATACTCGCACGTGCTCGGAAGGACCAGTATCTTATCTCTCGAGTAATCACCTCCAAGGGTGCTCCTCATTTCCCTGCTATCCGTGCCCTCTGTGTTGGTCATCTCCGTGCTCGTTGTTCCTACGCTATCGAATTGTGGAAACCTAGCCCGTCATGTCTTCGTTCTCTGCAATCATCATTCCTATATCCTATTCTGAAATGTTTGGGTCTTCCTCGTTTCTCTCATCATCTTGGTGCCTTAGTGGATGCGAATTGCGTGTCATTCACAGTTCTACGAGAACAGGCACTTCTGCCTTCAAAACTTCTTGCTCAAAACTGCTATCGGTTACGTTCGAAACGGCAGACATTCTTTGATAGGTCCTCCCGACTGATTGATTCGTTGAGCGATTCAGCGAACCACCTGACCCGAACTATAGTAACACCCTACCAGGTCTGTTACCAAAAGCGCTAAATTCCTTAAGCCTTCTGCCCACCTGGCAGATTACAAGTTTGGTCCCTGGTTCCCAAGCCGATACCTAAGTAAGGCTCAAGATCGTCGATAATCATTACCGGGATGTGAAAATCCTTAGCTTCGGGGAATTTGAGCGTGTCTATATTCAAAAACATATATCGCTGGTTATTCCGAAGTCTTGCCAACCAGCTCCTGTTCACATACCTTTTGGTTATAACGATTGCCCTCTTTGTGGTGAGTTTATGGGCACTCTTTATGATCAAAACGGAATCAATTACAGATCTGCGTAACTCCTTAGAAGTAGAAGCAGTAAACCTGGGTTTGGAAATTGATAATGACCTGGCCCTTGATTCCATCCAAGCCAAGCAGCGCATCAAAGCAGCAGTTGATCGCCACGCCACGAAATTGAACGTGGCCATTACCGTTGTCAATGATGATGGTCATGTCGTAGCAGACTCAAATGCAAATGTTGCACCAAGTAGTGGTGAAAATATTTCCAACCAGGCGGAAATCAACGACGCACTTGCCGGAATTCTTGCTGTTGCCACAAGAACTTCTCCATCTACACACACTGATTGGTATTACGTAGCCTATCCGGTACGCGCCGCCGGTACGACACAAGGCGTCATTCGAGTTGGTGTCACTCTCAGTAATATCACGCAAAGATTGCGGCACGATCTTATTGTCTTTTTGGAAATCATCGTTGCAACCGGCATGGTTACAGTGCTTATTAGCCTCTGGTTAGCACGGCGCGTCAATCGGCCGGTGCGAGAAATGAGTGCAATGGCCAAAAAAATTGCTCTCTCCGGTGACATGTCTGAATTTGTGCCGGTATCACGGCGCGATGAAATTGGCGAACTGGGGCTTTCATTCAATCAAATGATCGGCAGATTGCGAGAACAAGAAAGGGTTCGACAAGAATTTATTGCTAACGCCAGCCATGAATTAAAAACACCGACAATGGCAATTGGATCGGTTGTGGAAGCCTTACAAGCCGGAGCGGGAGAGGACTCTACCCTGCGGCATCAGTTTTTGAATTCTCTTGAAAAATTGGTTGAGCGACAAACAAGTTTGTTGCAGGATTTACTCGACATCACAAGATTGGATGGTGGATCAGAGCGCGGCTGGATGGATCGAGTCGCCATGAATCAGGTTATTCACGATGCCGTTGAACAAATTAGGCCGCAAGCTGAAAAGAAGAATTTGTCTATTCGTTTGAATCTACAAAATGAAGATAGTTTTGTACCAGGCAACGCCATAAGATTGCAGCGCGCCTTCGTCAATATTTTGACAAACGCTGTCAATTACACACCTGCCGGTGGGGCCGTTTCGATCTCTGTCAATATGCAGGAGCGTGGCCAGATTCAAATTGATATCCAGGATACAGGTGTCGGAATTGAACCGGCCGATCTGCCACACATATTTGAACGCTTCTATCGCGCCGACAAAGCACGAAGCAGAGCAAGCGGCGGCAGCGGATTGGGACTGGCTATTACGCGTGAAATTTTGGCACGCCATCACGGTACAGTCACCGTTGAATCTGTAGTTAGCAAGGGTTCAACTTTTACGGTTACTCTGCCACTGGCGGAGACTGCAGAAGCAAAGCGGCTTGAGGATCAATTGAGCAAATCGTGAAAAATCCATTTTCTAAACTGTGGTCAAAACTGCGACCGCAGCAAGCCAGTGAAGACAGGCAGGATTCAAACGAGACTGCCAAGGAAACTGCCGAAGACACTGAGATTCCTTGTTGTTCGGAACGGGTGCACATTGCTTATCGAGGCGTCAGCGATGATCGTCTATATCTATCAAATGATCGCAAATGGCAAGAAGTAAAATTCTTCAAACCAAACGGTCTTCGCGTTTTTTGCGCTGAGTGTCGGCGCCGCATTTATTAAGTTATCAAGAAAATAATTTCAATTTACTACGTAGTTCCCGCACGCAGACTACGTCTTAGGACCGTAGTTTGCCATTTTTGGTTTATAGCATCTGAGAACGCACCGAAATACGCCTAGTTTAACTACCTAGACTGAGACAAAAAATAAAGAGGGCACGGAAATGACCGATCTTAGCAATGACGACAAACTCGCACTTAATCGCGTTGAGCGAGAAGCCGCCACTGGCAAGGTGCAAGATGCTGTAAGGGACTTGCATGCATGGAGCTCAACGGTCGAGCCAGCAAGACAAGCTCAAGCGGTGCAAGAACTTACGCAGACAGGAGTACTGCCTGTATTAGGACTGGAAGCGATGAAGGAATATATCCAGGCTTCCGGCAAAAAGGTTCACCCCGGTGAACTGACGGATCTCACGATTATGGCTAGTGGCTCGCCAGTAGACCAAGCCATGTTCAGATCTGCAAAGGACAACTTCACGGGCGCTTATCACGCAAACGCAGGCGGATTCCTTTGGCAAGATCATGTTGAAGACAAAGATCAAATCAATGCTCGACAAGAACAAATCGCTAAAGACAACAAATATACAGGCGATGCAGCATCCCTTACAGCAAATAATGGCGCTCTGTTTGACCAGTTAGCTGGTGTGCAGCCAGGAAAACGAACTGCCGATACCGCCATAACAGATGAATCTATCGACAATTACTTGCGTACTCAAGACGGCAATCCCAACGATCGAGCCCTGGCTCGTCGATTGCAAGCAGCAATAGATAATGGTTCAGAGATATCAGGTGAAAATGGAATAACGCAACAATCATTGCGCGACTTTTCAGTACTGCATCCACAAGTACCAGCAGATTTGTCAGCAACGCCACCACCAGCCGCTGGTGCTGATCAAGCTGCTGCCGGAGGAGCCGATCACGCTGCTGGTGCTGCCCCCCCCGCTGGAGACGGCAAAGTTCAATTGCAAACTCACGGATTCTCATCTTTGTGGTCAATGGCTTACAACCAGGTAGTGGGCCACCCTTATAAGAAGGGAGATCACTGGAACACTGATAAAAACCAGCAAATACTTGCACTAACGAAACTTCTGCAAACAGCGCATCCTGGAGCCATACACAGTGGCAAGGATGAAACTATCGAAGTGCAATGGCCGCCGCCGGCAGCATCATAACGATGAAAGATAAAAGGTAATTTCAAGAGACCTTAGTGCAAGCTAAGGTCTCTTTTGCTTTGAGAACGACCGCAAACCAGCGCAGCAGTGACATAATGTGTCCTCATTGCAAGCGGAGTAATCATGTCCAATATCGGGATTGATCGTTTCTGTTTAACATCAGGTTTGTTATTAAGTGCCTGTCTCTTTGCACACCCTTGCCATGCAGGCGATCTTACCGAAGCAGGAGATCTATCCATTCCTGTTTCGAGTGCAAAGGTGTCACCGCCGACGCCAGCTTCCGCGGTGCCATCAGCATCGCCATTTTTTGATACTGTCTCAAAACTGCTGCACGAATATTATCCACACTCCCTCAAAATACATAGCAAGTCAAACACTTACCATGCCGAGTACAAAGTACGCATGTACGACGTTGCCCAAACTAACACGGTTGAGCCAGGTCCGGAGTGGAGCGGCATCTGGATCACGATGGAATTGAAGCCCGGTCTTTACCTGGGTACTGAGGCAGTGCCCAAACTATTGAATCAATACGATGGCCCGTACAAAGTGATGTTATTGGCGCCGGATTCAAAAAGACTCGATTGCCATATGAGCGTTAGGATCGCTTATCCACTCGATGTAAACCCAGATTTTTTGACGAGATTCAAAAGCACGGTTGCTGATTTCGAAAAGTACTTAGTACCCTAACGAGGTGGATGCGATGTCTTCAACAAAGAAGCCGGAGAGCCAAACTTACGCAATTGATAATTGGGCGGAATCTTTCACCGGACTAATTTCGCGACGCAATTTCTTCTTGCTTACCTTGGCAGCATCAATATCATCTCAAGCTCGTACCCACGGTGCCACACTGCGCAAAGACGTCCCTCGTCGCGTTCTAGGAAGAACAGGCGAGAAGGTCTCTATCATCGGTCTGGGTGGTTATCACGCCGGCAGTCCTGATGAGAGAGATGGCATACGCATTATTCAATCTGCTCTGGATAGTGGTATCAATTTTCTCGACAATTGCTGGGATTACCACAATGGCGAAAGCGAAGTAAGAATGGGTAAGGCTCTGCGTGGTGGCTACCGCGACAAAGCATTTCTCATGACCAAAATTGATGGCAGAGATCGACAAACAGCTCAGAAACAAATTGACGATTCGTTGCGACGATTGCAGACGGATCACATTGATTTGATGCAGATCCATGAAGTTATTCGTTCAACCGATCCCAATGCTTGCTTTAGAGCAAACGGTGCAATTGAAGCATTGCTTGCTTCGAAAAAAGCGGGCAAGATCCGCTTCATTGGTTTCACAGGACATAAGAGTCCAGAGATACATTTGCAAATGCTCAAGACAGCATTCGCTCACAACTTCACTTTCGATACGGTCCAAATGCCCCTAAACGTCATGGACGCTCACTACGACAGTTTCGAAAAGTTAGTGCTGCCCGTGCTTCAAGAGCACAATATCGGTGTAATTGGGATGAAACCGCTAGGCGGCGGCGTGATTTTGCGCAGTGGAGTTGTGAGCGCACAGGAATGTTTGCGTTATGCGCTCAGCCTGAAAACTAGCGTTGTCGTAACGGGTTGCGAGTCCATGGAAAACTTGAATCAAGCGCTTGAAGCCGCCCAAAACTTTGTGGAATTGACGCCGAGCGAAAAACTTGCCCTCATTGCCAAGACTGCAAAAGTGGCGCAAAACGGTCAATTCGAGCTGTACAAGTCGAGCGAAGTCTTTGACGGAACAACAAAACATCCGGAATGGTTAGGATAGTTAGCCGGTTGGATTATCTCGTCTAGGCGGTTGTGTCCCGTAGTTGGGACCACTGTAATCATAGCTGCCATCGGGTTCATAGTCTGGTCCCGGTCCGGCCGCTCCTGGCCTGTTTTGGGCCATTACTAGTGTTGGATGGTCACTATCTGCTATTGCTTGACCATTGCGCAATAGGGAGAAGATTCTGTGTCGTTTTCCATTTACCGTTTGTGCCTCAAACGGTGTTTGGAAATCGAGTTGTCCTTGCGATTCTCTACGCACCAAGTCTTGGATAGCGAGATACTCGCTGTACCAGAGATGCGTTTGCTTACTGGGATCGTTAGGATGTTCCAGCTTGTTTTGCTTATCGAGCATGCCGAGAATGCGGAGGTGATTCATAACCCCACAAATGTCTGGGTTAGGACCTAGAAGTTTGTCTGCACAATCCTGCGTTTCTGTGCGCATATCACCGTCAAGTGCTGTAGGCGGAAGTACATCACGGTAACGATTGTCTTGACCAGGATAGCGACTGTAATTTGGATTGTATCCATCTTGAGGCGGATATGGCGGATATGGCATTTGTCCTGGACGCGTACCCC
>CAJCIF010000277.1 GCA_903970355.1 Actinomycetota bacterium | reverse complement strand
AACGCAACCACAACCATAAGGTTGCAATCCATGTTTGTGGGGATCGACAACAATAGAATCAGCTTTTGTTATTTCACCGAAACAAGCTGCTGCATGTTTGTCTAGATTGTTGGCAAGTACGAAATAGCCGCCATAGGCTGAATCAACGTGGATACGGAAACCATATTTATCTCTAAGTTTCAAAATTTCAGGAAGAGGATCAACTGAACCTGTTGCGGTAGTTCCTAGAGTGACTACAACCGTGCCAATGTTCTTTTCTTTAAGAGCGCTCTCCAGAGAAGCAAGATCCATTCGCCCGAAGCGATCGGATTCAATTGACTTATATGGGATCTGCAAAACACCGCAGATTCTTTCATGGGTGTAGTGAGCTTGTTCTGAAGCAACTATTGTTTTGCCTGGATGCAATTGGTTTGCTACCCATAATGCTTCAAGATTGGCCATTGTGCCACCACTCGTCAGGTGGGCCAGATGTTTTTCCCAACCATACATTTTGGCAATTTCAGCAACAGCTTCTTTTTCCAAACGAGAAGATGCTCGTCCACCATCAAGCGCATGATTGTTGGGATTGATTGAGAGCGACAGCATGTAAGCAAGCCGTGCGATCGGATGTGGTGGCTTTAACATTTGCCCGGCATAGAGCGGGTGATGATATGGAAAGTTATCTTGCATTTGCACTGCCAACTGCCGCATAACATTTCCGAGTGCTTCGGAATCAAAAATAGATTTATGCTCGGGAAGGTTATCGAATCCTTCTGCCAAAATCTTCAGAGATTCATCAAGGATCTGCAGTGCAGTTGTATCGACGGACATCAGTCATCTCCTAATTGGAACCCAAATAGTTGGATAGTTTATGTATCTTACAAGAGTGCAGACTGTTTGGGGTGCAATGTAATCAAGCGGTATGGTAAGTGATACTTTTTCTGGTATGCGTCCCAACTGCTAGAAGTTGATACTAGGTGCATTATGATGATTTGAATTGACTTCTTTAACCGACAATTGCTAAAGTTACGCCGTCAATTTTTATGGAGAGGAGTGCTATGAGAATCCGTTTTGATCGAGCGGTAATTGCAGTTGCACTTATGTTTTGCCAGGCAAGAACAGAAGCTCACCCTATTCTTCCAGCCAATTTTTCACTAAATTTTCACCGCAACTCAATTCCTTTAACACCTATATCAGGTTCGTCTCGAGCCTTCGCACTTACGATCAAGAACATAGCCGGCGCTTCGATAATAAACACTGTTCAAAGAGCGCCGTTGCAAAATTTGACCGGACAATTGAACGGAACCGCTTATCTTAACTTTTCCTCTGGTGCGGCTGGTACCTACACTAACACTGACTTTGCCGGACCATATCTTGCCGCATTCGGTAATTCCAACCTTGCTACAACTTTTGCCACCACCGCAAACATAACCGACGTATCAAACTCGTTTACGACGGGACTGAGGCCGGTTATTTCACTGCCGATCTTTGGCAAAGGTATTACATCTGGTGCAGAACGTACCCTCGCCGGATATTACAATGCGGCGGCGGGAGCTGGATACAACACAGGGATTGCTATATTGGCACACCCGACTGGCGGTTTGTTGTTTGGAACCCAATATTACATAAACAGCACCAGTAACCTCACCAATTACTTAGAACAACCTGGATTTTTTGCTTTTGGCAATAACATATATAACTCAGCGGCAGTTACTCAAATGGCAGCTGCTAACGGCGTAAATTTGACCGGACCGCTATTTAGTTATCTACAATTCGGAAAAATTATTCGTCCAATTACGAATGGCATTCTATTTGGCAACTACTTCGTGCCACAGACCTACTACCCTCCGTTTGGACCGGCGACCCCTGGGACGCTTAACAATTTCAACTTTTTTGCCCAAACAATCGGTTCGAATCCATACAACACGCTGCAGTTTAATCCTAGCGTGACATTTGGACCGTTCTTCTCTACCTATTTTAAGTAAATTGCTAAAGAGTAATTACTCACTTTGTGCTGTCCCAAATCAGGTCTATTGCTCCGTCAACCCTTTTTCGCTTTTTCGGATCATCGAGTACTTCTACTTCTCTTTTAACTGCCTGGTAGTTCTTGGGATAAAAGAATAGTTGCGGAGAAATATTTTTTTCTTCGATACTACGGGTATGAAGAAAGCGCTCTTTGCCTGCGATGGTATTGAAGGTATCTAGCTTTTGGACAATTTTGTCAAATTCCAGAGGTACGCCTTTGGATTGCGGTGTGCCTATTGATCTTTGCATAATGGTTGCAGCTTCTATTCCAACCGCAACATCTTCTAAAGCAACATAAGTCCCTTTCGTTACTCTGTCTGTCGGTGCGACGATGTCCTTCGTAAGATGTTTGCCAATTATTTTGTACAATTTCGCTGGTCGCCCGAGAATGACGACATCTCGAACAGGTTGGATAGCTAAGGCGAAGCGATCCCAATCCGTGCCTGCGTAGTTCATCTCAGGTACGTGTTTTATCCAATCGCTGTAAGCCATTTTGAGCGCTCGTTTATTGGCGTCATTGCAAAACATGACCTCCCATTTTGGAGCCATCGCTATAAGATAGGCGTTCGATTGCTCTATCTCAATTTTCAGCGCTTTCTGCGTGATTGTGGCTTTTGTTGCTCCCAGCAGATCGCTACTCTGGCGAATGATCAAAGCCTTCTCTAAATCGGCTTGCTTAGCCGATGCCGCTGCACAAGAAAAAATGACGAGAGATAACGCAAACAGGATTCTATTTAGCAACATGATTTTGATCTTTGATTGACTCTACCCGTTTGAAAATCAGAGCCTTATTGTTGTGGATAACGGGCGACCACTTCGGATTGTGTTCTAGAGCGGCTCCTAGCCTTACATTGGGAGTCAAGAAAGCCCATTCAATATTGTATTTATCGAGAAGAGTTTCGTAATTATCTAATGCTTGTATCATCAAGAAATACTCATTTACCAGGTCTTTTGGATAAGCATCAAATCTTGTGTCGAGGAAAAGACAACGGTGCGCGCCGAAGTATAGATCCAGCATATCGGCTATTGGAAGAGAAGCAAGTACGTTGCCACCATTGTAAGACTTGATAAATGAACCCACCTCATCAAATGGTGGTGTGAAATCTATTGTTGCTTCGGGCAAGCTCAAGTTGATAGTTCTATTTGCAACAGCAGTCACACCTTGCGCGGCACAAAGGACAAGTGCCAGCTCAAATGCGAAGTAAGAAACTGCCTTGTTCCAAAACTTTTCAGGCCATATTCGCTCGCCATTTTTGCCGACTATCGCTGCAGTTACCATCGTCATGATAATGGCCGAAAAAGATGTAAGTCTCAAAACGAATAAACATGATGCAGCAGCTAAACAAACGACACTTAAATTTACCCAAAAGCTGTTTGGTCGTGGCTCGTTACTTTTGACCTGGCGAAAAAGAATCCAACCAATTGCACCCAGACAAAGAACGATCACACAAGCAATTGGCAAAATGCGTTCAGTCTTGGATAAGATCGTTGAAAGAGGCATCGTCTCATCGATTCCTTCCACAATCGGAGTAAGAAACAGCCTTGGCAGATACATCCACAGACCTAAACCATATGGATTTGCAAGCGTGATCAGCGTTGAAGTTAGAAACGCTATACCGAGTGTTTTTGTCGTGCCTGAGAACGAGCGCTTCGAGGTTACATCGTCCACAATTCCTGCAACAGTGTAGATGAGAAGCAGCACAAGTCCATAGACGAAACCAGAATGCAGGTTCGCCCAAAAAAGCATTATCACAGTTAAGGAAGCAATTTTGATCCAACTGGGACTATCTGCTCGATCGGTGGAAGATCGATTGGTCGGAAGGATTATAGACAGCCACATTGCAATGAAGAAGGAACTGAAAATTTCAGGACGAATATTACTACGCAGATTTCCGGCAGCACAGGTAGCTGATACTGCCAGTATCGACCATAAAGGAAAGGCGTTTGCCCTGATGCAAAATCGCAGCGGCAAAGCGATGTATGCAAAGGTTGCCACCACCGCCGCCATAATCAAAAGACCAGGCATTCCAAAAATGCTGCTGGCAAAATAAAAGACAAGTTCAGCTAACCATTGATAAATAACAAACGGTTGCGGATTCCCTTGTTGAGCCAACATGGGAAGTGTAAAAGAGAACGGATCTATCTTTGGAATAGACCCGGAGAGACTGGTAATTGCTCCAAGTGCAACCAGCCAGCAAGTGTCTGGACAAGCTAGTCCATAGAAAACGAAAGCGGAGCCGGTTCGTAATGCAAAGCCGCAAAGGACAGCAATTGCCAACAGTGTCGGCCACAGAAAGCGGATGTTAAGTGCCACTGTCGGGGTCAGGAACAACTGTGTCGACGCCTTTGCCTTTTCGTTCCAGATTAGCAGCTTTTTCCAAGCACTTATCTGCAGTTTTCTGGATCTTCTCGCGGTCTTTCTCTGGCAAGTTTGGAGCAAGCGAGAGGTAAGCCTTGTATTGTGCGGAGGCTTCTCTCAACTTGGTGGGGCTCTTTGAATAATACTTGCGCAAAGCCTCAGCAAGACCATAGTGTGCATCAGGAAGACGCGGATTCAAATATGCTGCATTGCGATAGTTGTCTATGCCACTTGCATATTGTTTTCGTTTGGAAAGATCAGCGGCCAGGTTCAAGCTGCGTTGCGCATCGCCTCTCGCCTTAGAAACTTGTTGCAAGCCTCGCTTTGCTCTTGCTTCATTGCCTGGCATAGACGCGGCTTTTTTGTACCCTGCAGATGCGCTATCAAGATCGTGAATCATCAAACTGAGATCGGCAACTGCGAATAACTGTTTGGGATCGTTTTGATTGGCTATGACCTGTTGCATTGCTTGAGTGGCTTCGTTGTACCTGAATTGAGCAAGCAGTGCTTCTGAATAAGCAATGCGTTCGGCGTCGTTGCTCGGCGGTGGGAGCTTACTGAGATCTATTTGCTGTCCGGACATTGCCCGAAACTTCGCATCTGCTAAACGCAATTCGAGATCGTTTGGATTGAGCCTAATTGCATTTTGGATTACTGCTTCAGCATCTTCGTAATTGTTGTTTGCGAAGAAGGCACCACTTGCTTCCTTTTGCGATTTCAAAAGGTACGCACGAGTCAAACCTTTAACTGCTTCGACATCGCCTGGTTGAAGTTGGAGAGCAGTGTTGTATTCCTTAATGGCATCGTCATTCTTCTCGAGTCTAAGGGCAGTATCAGCGACGCGACGGTGCAACGCCTCACTATTCGGATTGAGTGCTATGCCGGAACGCAAATCTGCCATCGACATTTCGAGATCGCCACGTTCATCATATATATCTGCAATCTTCAAATAAGCATCTGAATTCTCAGCCTTAATATTGACTGCCTTCATGTATTCGCTTAGTGAAGCGACCGTATTTCCTTGCTGACGATATGCATCACCAAGAGCAATGTGAATAGGTGCGCTATTTCTGTTTAGCGACAAGGCAGTATTCAATTCTCCGAGGGCTTCATCAACCTTGCCTTCACCCAAATAAACGCGACCCAGACCATAATGCGCAGATGCATCGGATGAACGCAGTGAAATTGCCTGTTTAAGATCTTGTTCGGCGGAAGGGTAGTTCGCCTGATCAATATAGGCTAAGCCACGGCGAGTGTATGCAACTCCAAATTTTGGATCACCTTCGATCGCCTTACTGTAATCTTGGATAGCTTCGTTTAAATTCCCCTGTTCTCTCTTGATCATCCCCAGGACCATATTCGCTTCCGGCATGCCTGGATCTTGTTGCAAGGCAGTTTGGCAATCTGCTTCGGCGGAATTTAGAATGCTGTCCCGCTGCCGAATAACGGTCATGTTGGAGGTTTGCAGACGGCTCAATTTCACGAAAGCTTTGCCGACATGTGCGAGTGGATCTTTCGGTTTCAGCTTGATCGCTTTATCGAATTGTTGATCTGCACCGTCTAGTTTGTACTGCAATGCTAATGCGAAACCGAGTCCACCAATTGCTGGGACGTCTTTTGCATTTTTCTTGAGAGCTTTTCTGAAGTCTGCTGTCGCTTCCTCATAGTTGCCGACAAGCAGAGCTCTCTCTCCTGCTGCAGTATCTATGGAGACATTGCCGTGAAATAGACGAAATGCCGTATCGTTTTTTCGGCCCTTTGTACTTACAGCCAATGAAGAACTGCTGATTAGTAACGAGAGTGCAAGCGAAACGCCAAGACCGAGTCGGATGCTACTTTGACCAAAACGCATTAATCGTCCTCCTGAATAGTTTATGCATGATAGCAACTAGGAGAAAAGAGTAAATTTACTGATAGAAACCAAGCGAAAACTGCTGGAAGTCAAGCGAGATAGTCATATTGGTGTTATCATTTCTGAGTACCTCTTCCCATCGCTGTGGTTGCGTGTGCGAAAGCGTCGCGTTCCTAGAGTTCTAATTGCTGACATTGCTAGCGCTGTCGAAAGACTACGCAAAGCGCTTAATGGCGACAATTATGAACTGATTGAAACCCCTAATTTTGATGACGCTCTGGCCAAAATAAAAAATGAGCGTCTGGATTTGATTATCGTCGGCGTCCATTTTGACGAGTCTCGCATGTTTGAGCTGCTGGGAACGGTCAAAATGGAGTTGAAAATGCTCGATTTGCCCTTCATATGTTTTCGACACCTGCATTCAAGATGGTCGGAAGCAACCGACCAGGGCATCCGCATGACGGCGGAATTGATGGGAGCTTGTAAATTTATTGACGATGCGCACAACCTATCTGATGAAGAAATACGACACGCCGTAGAGGAGTGTATTTCTGTCGGCCACGCCAAGGCAGTGGCAGATTAACTGAGATTGCGATATTGACAGCAATTAATTCAGGTATTGCCATTCGGGGCTATGCTTGTAAATTCGCTTTGCACTTCCAGCACTTCAAAGCATTCTGAAGAGGACGTTGATGAAACTTAAAGACAAAGTTGTCGTTGTTGTGGGCGGCAGTTCAGGCATTGGCTTAGGTATTGCCCAGGAAGCGCATAGAGAAGGCGCAACTGTTGTCCTGTTAGCCCGTACAAAAGGAAAGCTGTCGGCAGCTGAGCACTCCTTTTCGGAGAGGGCTAAGTCATTTGCTGTAGATATTGCCGATGAAGCATCAGTGAAAAAAGTATTTGAATCCATCGGTCCATTCGATCATCTTTGCATCACGGCCGGACAGATTTATACGGGTGCTGTGCGGGACGGTGATACCAAAACTTTGAAGGCTATTTTTGACAGCCGTTTCTGGGGTGCATACTTTGCTGTTCGCCATGCCCTTCCAAGAATCAACCGCAATGGCTCCATTACACTTATGTCCGGCACGCTCTCCCGCCGACCTGCTCCCGGAACGACAATGCTGGCGGCGTCAGTTGGTGCAGTAGAAGCATTTGCCCGAGCACTTGCGGTAGAAATTGCACCAATTCGTGTAAATACTTTGCGTCCTGGTTTAATCGACACTCCACTGCTTGATGCCATGTTTGGCGATCAGCCCCGAGAAGAGGGTGCGAAATCTATGGTGCAAGGTAACATCATTAAACGGATGGGCACCACTGAAGAAGTGGGTCAAACTGCCGTTCTGCTCATGACCAATGAATTTATCACCGGCACCATACTCGATATTGATGGCGGCAGACTAATCAATTGATCTTCTACTTTTGAAGCTTTACTTTTGATCTGGCGGACAGGAATCTGGTTCCAGGTACGTGTGGTGTATTGAATACAACGCCGTTCGGCCATCTTCAAGATTGAGCGTTACACCACCGTATGGTAAATTCCGATCTTTTGGATTCCAGGTAGCAAAATGATCTTTTGTCATTTGGTCAAGAACTTGACGGCGCTGGTCATCGTCCATGCGGATAGTCTCGCAAAAGAGCCTTCTGCCGGCTGCTTCATCGATATGTTGATCTTGCGCTGCGGCTGCTGCGGTTACCAACTTTTTGATAGTAGCGGTTTCCTCAACAAGGTTGAAATTATCCATGAAGCGCTCCTCAGACTTAATCCCTGAAACTTATTGGATCAACTCTAAATTGCAAATATGGCAAAGTCGGTTCGATTATCCGAAAAAAGTCTCGGCGACCTTCATGATGCTCATGTCCAGCGTTTTCAATTTATCTACGGCTTGTTCGAGTGGAACATCGATAATTTCATTGCCGGTCAGAGACACCATACGTCCAAATTTCTTTTCGTGAATCAGGTCAGTTGCCTTGCAACCAAATCTGGTGGCGAGCACGCGATCAAAAGCGCTTGGTGAGCCGCCTCGTTGAATGTGTCCCAAAACAGAAGCTCTTGTCTCATAACCAGTAAGCTTCTCAATTATTTTGGCCAGTTGTTCACCAATACCGCCAAGCTTTGCATGGCCTGTATCCATTTCTATATCTTTCAAGGTCGGAGAATCGCCAAGGCGTGCCCCTTCCGCCACAACCACTATGGAAAAATCTCGCCCGCGAGCATGACGTTTTTTTATGGTGGCAACCACATCGTCTATATCAATTGGTTTTTCCGGAACGAGAATATAATCTGCACCACCGGCGATGCCACCATAGCAAGCAATCCATCCGGCATGTCGTCCCATTACCTCACAAACCAGAACTCGGTTGTGCGATTCCGCTGTTGTGTGTAGCCGGTCTAGAGCATCTGCAACGATATTCACCGCCGTATCAAATCCGAATGTGAAATCCGTCGCACTCACATCATTATCAATTGTCTTGGGAACAACCACAACATTCAAACCGTATTGCGAATGCATCTTGTGTGCAACGGAACAGGTATCTTCTCCGCCTACAGCAACGAGCGCATCAAGAGTGTTTTTCTTTATAGACTCCATAATGCGCTCCGGTCCACGCTCTTGCTTAAAAGGATTGACGCGGGAGGTGCGCAGTATTGTGCCTCCACGTTGAATCAGTCCGCTTGTGCCTTGCAATGTGAGCGGCATAACGATGTTCTCAACGGGTCCACGCCACCCTTCTAAATAACCGACCACCTCGGAGCTGTAACGCCTGATACTCTGCCGGACAATGGCTCGTATAACGGCATTTAGACCCGGACAATCACCACCACCGGTCAGAATTCCTAATCGCATAAAACCTGTTGTGCCTGAGGGGAAACATTCGGCATGCCAAGAGATCTATTTTTCAAAAACATGCCCGCTAAGTATACTTGGCGCTCCCAATGATTTAAGTTTCTGAAAACTTTTCGGATCTATTGAATATATTGAATTAGAGTTGTTGTTTGCGTGCTTTGGAGCAATCGCACAGTAACCGCAAGGGAGTACTAAGGTGAACCTATACGAATATGAGGCCAAACAAATATTTTCGGAGTTCGGCATTCCAGTGCCGCCTTCAGTGCGCATTACGAAAATAGAAGAACTTAGCAAGGTACATTTTGGTTACCCACTAACTTTAAAATGCCAAGTTCTCTCCGGCGGACGGGGCAAAGCGGGCGGCATCAAGTTTCCGAAAAATCTAAATGAAGGCAAGGAAATTGCAAAAGACTTGCTCAAGCTGGAAATTGGCGGTTCCAAAACGCAAAGTCTTCTTGTTGAGCCCAGAGTGAATATCGCTCAAGAACTTTATCTCGCTGTCACTTTAGATCGCAATAAAGGTCCTATCTTCATTGCCAGTGCAGAAGGCGGAATCGAAATTGAGTCTTCACATAACGTCTTAACCATGCCCATTCCGTATCCTTATCATCCATTTGTTGGACGAGAATTAGCAGAAAAACTGAAGTTGAAAGGACCGATTCTCGTTAAAGTTGCCGACATAGCCAACAAGCTTTACAAAGTATTTGAAGCTCGCGATCTCGATCTCGCTGAAATCAACCCTCTCATCATTACTGATGGCGGAGATGTTCTTGCTCTCGATGGAAAAATTATCGTCAATGATGATTCGATCGATCGTCAAAAATCATTTGCAGGCTGGCAAGAAAAACACCTCGACGAACTGACACAAAGAGAGCGTCGCGCCAAACTTACTGGTTTGAATTTGGTTGAACTGGACGGCAACATCGGCATTCTTTGTAATGGTGCCGGTCTGACTATGGCAACCATGGATATGGTGAAATCATTCGGTGGAAAACCAGCCAACTTCCTCGATGTTGGTGGTGGCTCCGATCAAGATAAGACTCTCGCTGCTCTGGATATCGTCAATGAGAATCCGGATGTGAAAGTGATTCTTCTCAATATTCTTGGCGGCATTACTGCATGTGATGAAGTTGCAAACGCACTCGTCAAATTCATCAAGCAGAATCCGAAACGCACTCTTGTTGTTCGCTTGCGCGGCAACAATCAAGATCTGGCCGAAAAAATCTTAGCGGACTCGGGTTTGAAACTTATCCCTGGTTTGGAAGATGCGGTTACCGAGGCCGTAAAGAAATCCAAAACAGCGGCTTGAACGCATAAGCAAAATGCGTTTCTAACCCACGAATTTAAGGAGAACAAGCTGTGATACTGGTCAATAAAGACACGAAAGTAATTGTGCAAGGTGCCACCGGCAAAATGGGCGGAAGCCACACCAAACGGATGCTGGACTACGGCACTAAATTGGTGGCGGG
>CAJCIF010000276.1 GCA_903970355.1 Actinomycetota bacterium | reverse complement strand
AGCGATGGAATCTCCCACTTTCCCAGTGCGCCAAAATTCTATTCGTATAAAGCATCAGCATTGGAAGATTTAGGCAAACCGGCAGAAGCTCTCGCAACCATTGAGAAAGCTGTACGCTTAGATCCGAACAACCTCGAAACGTTGGCAGATCGAGCGCGGCTCCTTCTTGCCGTGGGTCACTACTCTGATGCAATCAAAGATTATAACCGGATTCTTTCCGACCGAAATATGCAGAAAAGTGCAGGCAAATATGCAAACCGTGCTGTAGCAGAATGTGCAGAGCACAAATTCGCAGATGCATTGAAAGATCTCGATATCGCATGTCGTCTAGAACCAACCAAAACGAGTTTCCTTCAACTGCGCGCCTTTGCAGCAGGCAGACTGAATCACTCAAAACAAGCTATTAGCGATTTGAATAAAGTGATCGAAATCAATCAGAATCCCATTGCAATTGCGGAAAAGGCATTCATAGAATTTCAGGCAAAGGACTTAAAAAACGCAAATCTGGACATTCAACTTTCGCTATATTTGAAACCGACATCGACAGCATATTATTATCGAGCCCTGTTCCGCCGGGCGCAGGGGCATAATGGGAAAGCTCTGCTTGATCTCAATCAAGCCGCAAAATTAGCACCCACTGATACCTATATTTTGCAGGAACGAGCCCGGTGTTTTGCAGCAGAGAAAAACTACGCGGCGGCCATTGCCGATTACGATCATCTCCAATCCATCTCGAAAAGTCCCTTCTGTTATATCGAGCGCGCTAAAGTTGAACAAGCCGCAGAGAGCTACAAGAGAGCCTCTGAAGATTTCACTGCTGTACTATCACAGAATCCAAATGATAAAGAAGCTATTTTGGGTGAAGCAATCTGCCGCGAGAAACTTGGGCAGCTCGTTAAGGCATCCGAACTCTGCGACCAATTGTTGAATATAAGCAAAACGGACGTCACAGCACTTGAGCTTCGTGCCGAAATTAATCAAAAACAGAATCATATAGATGCGGCCAAAAAGGATTTTGCAGAAGCTCTTTCCAACAACTGTCATTCAGTAAAAGCGCTAATTGGTTGTGCCGCAATCGATGAGCAGGAAGGTAAATATGCAGTCGCAAAGGAAAAGTACAAACGTGTACTGGCAATTGACAGCAACAACCAAATTGCAAGAACGAAGTTAGCTGAAGTAACTTCAAAAGAAGCAGCCCTTAAGACTATTTGTTTGGACTCCGCCAAAAATGGTGCCATAGATTTGGGCGGTTCCGCTGAAGAATTGCAACGAAAAGGCTACCACTGTCTGACCATCAACTTGCCAAGTCTGGCAGTTACATTCCTGGCTGAGTCCGTGAAGCGGGACCCAGAAGATATAACCTCCAGGCGTTATCTCGCTTATGCATTGACCGAAGCACACATGCCACAAGAAGCGGTTACACAATTTCAGGTATTGAAACGCATATCAAAACTCACCAAAGATGAACTCTACAAATATGCATGCGCGCTTCGTGGTTCTGGGGAATACAGCACTGCACTCGGGGTAACCAAAAATCTGTTTTCCGAAGAGCGCGACTTCAAGACCGGTCTTTTGCTGGCGCAAATCTATCGAGATCTGGATATGAAGGAAACTTGCACCCGCATCTGCAACCAGTGCCTCCAAATGAGTAGAACAAGCGAACAGTCTTCCAAGGTTCAGGAAATATTGTCGTCTCTCAATTGCTCTGAAATAGAAGGGGCACCACAAAAGAAAGAGACACTGCCAAAAATGGTAAATCTGGGCGGCTAAGGAGAAGGAAACGTGGGTGAAGTACTCCAAAATAAATATGGTAGAGCGCTTACTTCCGTGGTGCTTGTCTTTTATTTCCTATTCCTAATTGCTTACCTGTTTCCGAAAAACGAAGCACGTAACCGGCTTGTTGAGCCATTTGAGGTTGCCTGGAATTATTGGAGACTAGATCAATACTGGGCGCTCTTTTCACCAGGGATCAGAAACATCAATTTTCATCCCACTGCGGTCATCCGATTCGAAGATGGTGCAGAACTTGCATGGCAATTTCCAAAAAATAGCAAGGAAGGATTTCTGGATGAATATCGCGGCGAAAAATGGCGTAAGCTCTGCATAGACTCAATGCCCTGGCCGGATTTTAAAGAGTACTGGCCAGACATAGCTCGTTTCCTCGGCAAAAAATACTACGATTCATCAAATAAACCTGTTAGCTTCAGCCTTCATCTCAACTGGGCTGATACGCCCAAGCCTGAGGCAAAGGTGTCGAGAGACAACTTCCCTAACCATACAAAGTTTTACACCATATTTGTTTATCGATACACAGCGAGGGATTTCGAATGAATCTCAATGTTGCCTATCAAGCTTGGCAAAAATTTTGGTTTGCTCCGACATCACCGTTACCGATGGCCGTATTCCGCATCTTTGTCGGTGCTCTCCTACTGCAAAATATTTTGATCAACATTGGATCGGATTATATGACCTGGTATGGTCCGAAAAGTATTATTAGCTTCCAGACTATCAAAAACTACTGGTGGTTCAACACTCCTCACTTTGATATCTTTCAAATACTGCCGCCCACCGAAGCGGGAGCCATGACTTTCTGGTGGCTCTATGTACTAGCACTTATCTGCTTAACATGCGGGTTTTGCACGAGATACGCTGCAATAATTGTTTGCCTGTGCAATGTGTCCATGCACAATCATGAGCCTTTCAATATAAATGGTGGCGACTCTATGTTGAGGCTTTACAGCATGTATTTGCCATTCTCCGAATGTGGTGCAGCGTTGTCGATAGATAGCTTGATAAAGCGCTTTCTTCATCCGGAATTGAAACACGAGAAGGTTTTGGTACTATGCCTGGGCACCAGACTCATACAATTGCAAATATGCATAGTGTACTGGTCTACATTTTGCTACAAAATCGTGGGCCCTCAGTGGCTAGATGGCACTGCTGTTTACTATGCCACTCGGCTGCAAGACATGGCAAAATTCAGCTTGCCTGGAGGACTATTCGACAATTTATTCCTCCTGAAACTTCTTACCTGGTTCACACTGATCGTTGAATTCGGCATGTTTACTGCTGTCTGGATCTCTCAGTTCAGATACTGGGTTTTGCTGGGAGCCCTTATTCTGCACCTGGGCATCGACTACGCAATCAATTTGCCACTGTTTGAGTGGGCATTTATGGTGGGCTTTATAACGTTTGTGCGTGGCGAAGATCTGGAAGCATTTCTTGCTTTGGTAAAAGTTCGAATCTCAAAATTTTTCCTTTCAAAATCGAACGAAACAATGCCTTCAAGCGTTCAGCCCGGAGGAGTCTAATACATGACCAGCTCCTTAGAATTGCGATCATTTCATGCCACTCCAATTACTT
>CAJCIF010000275.1 GCA_903970355.1 Actinomycetota bacterium | reverse complement strand
AAATCACGAAATCATAACGGAACAGGCCAGGAATCACCTTTTCTGAAAGTCACCATATGCGGTACTGGACGGCAGCTTCAAAAGGCTTTTCAGAGCTGAATATAATCCAGCCGTGCAATAGCATCTAACAGCTTACGTCCGCCGGTTGCATTCATATGGGCAGTGTCGTAGAAATCGCTGTGTACGAAGCGCGAATCTCCGTTTAAATCGACAAGCGGAACGTTATGAGTTTTTGCCATTGTTCTAAGGCAATCTAAGTAACGTTCGTAGGAGCCAGGTGGCATAAGCGCCAGGTTCTCGGGGGTCAATGGCATATTGAGCAAGATTGGTTTGATTTTGCGGCCATCGGCGAGGGTTAGCAATTTATCGAGAAATGTCGATTGAATTTGGAACATTGGCAAGTTGGGTTTGCCGCAACGTCGTCTATAGTCGGCATAATTCGGATCGAAAGAATTAGGAATATTTGGTTTCACAATAGCCATGCCTTCTTCCACTTCCGAATGCAAATTATTTGGTACGTGGTGACGATAATCCAGGTTATTGAGTTGACTGGAGGCACTCAAAGGAAGAATGAGGGGGCGGACTATTTGTTTCGTTTGTTCGTCCAAAATCACCTGTAAATCAAGCTTCTTTTGCCAGAGATAGCAAATTTTGCCAAATTGATAATCGCATCGTTGCCAGATTTTGGGATAGGCCAGATCAACGAGATCATCGATGTCGTCAAACCTTTTTAAGTACCGAAATGGCGGTGTTGTTCCCGGGCAATTTACAGCATTGTCGATAAAATCTCTTATGCTCAAACCAATCACAACGTATTGAGGGCAATTTGGATCCTGAAGCAATGCGCGCATGATCATATAGTCGTCCGAAACGAGATCGCCAGGCATAGAAAAGTTGAAACAAACGATTGGTTTGTTAGAGCCAAAGCGGGTTTGCAGAAGATGCTCTAAGTAATTTGAGCGATGATGTCTTACATAGTCGAGATCCTTGCCGAGAAAATTTGCATCCTGGCGAGAAACAGAATGCATAAAAAGTGAAGAACCAAGTAGTACTACCTGCGGTGGCGGCTTATAACCGAAGTATTCTTGTGCGGCCCACCATGTCCAAGTATGCACCGCCGGTAGTGCGCGTGCATTTACCCTCGCAAACGGTTGGCAGAAAAGAAGAGCCGCATTTAAAACCAGGAATAAAAGGAGACCCTGGCTAACCGGACTGGCAAGAACGCGTCGAAAAGACCATGCTGAGCCAGGTTCGTCAGATTGGGACTCATTGAGAGTGTGCTCCAGCCGTTGGATTTCGGCTTCATCCTTCACATATATATCGTTGTTTGTGGATTGGGCTTTCATATCTTAGAACTGGAAGTAAATAAACTTGGGAGCAAAATCGGGACTGAGCACAATCAGAAGCGTTGCCGCTGAAGCAAAGCCAACCGCCTGAATCCAGTTTGGAATTGGTTTGATGTTCTTGCTTTCGCTTCGGTGCCAGGCCCAGAGTTGGCCAGCCAAAATGGTCAGCAAGATGAATGGCAGGAGAAGGAAGACAGTTGATTCCGTTGTACTTGTGATCGTAAGCAACCAGGCTGGTATTGTCGAAGCACTGGGAATGAGAAGCAACTTGGCGATGATTGCCATGGCTTGCGATACTGAGTCGGCCCGAAAGAATACCCATCCAATGCAGACGGCATGAAAGGTGACGATGATGGACAGGTAATGAAAAGTCTTTGATGCTGTGATGTTTTTGAGAAGTTCAATGCGAGAGCAAAAACTACGGAATTCTCTATGTGCAACAAGTAAAACGCCTTGATAAAGGCCCCAAATGGCAAAGTGACCGGCAGCGCCATGCCAAATTCCACCGAGCACCATGGTGATTAGCAGATTTCTATAGGTGAAAAGTGCGCTTCCCCGGCTGCCGCCCAACGGTATAAAGAGGTAGTCACGCAGCCATGTTGAAAGAGATATGTGCCAACGCCGCCAAAATTCCGCAATAGAAGAAGAGAAGTAAGGCAAATTGAAATTGGGTGGCACGGTAAATCCAAACAAAAGTGCCGAGCCGCGTGCAATATCGGTATAAGCTGAAAAATCGAAATAGATCTGGTATGCGAAGGCATAGACGGCAAGCCAGAGATCGAATGAAGAAAGCAGTTCCGGATGTTCGAAAGCGCTATGAACGACAATGGCCAGGTAGTCTGCAAAGAGTATCTTTTTAACAAGCCCTATAGTGATTAGCCGAGCGCTTTCTTCGACAGTGCTCATCGTGACAGGATGCGGATTGGTTAGTTGAGGTACGAAGTCTTGATAACGTTTGATCGGACCGGCTATTTGAGTGGGGAAAAAACTGGCAAACAAGGCGAAGTCAAGGAATGAAGTAACCGGTTTGCCGCCTTTATACACCTCGCTTGCGTAGTGAATAAATTCAAAAACAAAAAAGGAAATTCCCAGTGGTAGAATGATTTGCACCGCAAGTGGTGGCACGGTCGTTCCCAATCCTTTCAGCGCTTCAGCCAGGATATCCCGGGCGAAATAGGCATACTTAAAGAACGCCAAGGCAAGCAAATTGAAGGCGACAGTAAGAACCAGGACCAGCTTCTTATGAGCGGTGGAGCGTGATAACGCCAGGCCGAGGAAGTAATTGCCGACCGTAAGACCAAACATGAGCAACCCGTAAATGGGCTTCCAGCTCATGTAGAAGACATAGCAAGCAATGAGAAGAACGACATTACGAAAGCGCTTTGGTGTGAGCCAAAACGCAAGAAGGGTGCACGGCAAAAAGAGGAGATATTGAAGACTATTGAAAAGCAAGTACTTGAACCAGAAGAGACAATTTTCAAGCAGCTTCTGATAGTAACGGGTTTGAGCCAGGAAACAAACAGCGAGCGGCTCTCAGTGACTTTAAGAATTTCTCTGGTTACAAAGAGCCTGACGGAGGCAGGGTGGACGATCCTACCTTGAGGACTCGAAATACAAATGTACATCCATACTACTATAACACTATACGACGAGAATATAATACGACTAGTAAACAATACTACAATACGACTGAGACACTGTTACAACATACGAATATAGGAATAGTCAACGGGTCGGCAAATCAGCTTGTCGGTGTTTTGGAGTATTTTTCAAAAACGAGATCGATCCCTCTTGCTAATGCCGTGTCAGGGTGCCCAGGCGGTGCCACCATATTTGCTGCCTCTTTGGCTGCATCACGGCCATGAGGCATAGCTATGCCTAGTCCAGCCCAAGACAGCATGGCAGCGTCGTTTTCAGCATCCCCAAACGTAATACACTCACTTGCTTTTATACCTAGATGATCGGCAACAGCGGCTACACCAGTAGCTTTGGTTACTCCTTGTCGGACGAATTCAATGGCAATTGAATCGTACGACCACACCTGGCAATCGCGCAAAATCCTGTTCTCTAGCCGCTCTAGCATGTGATAGACACGGGCGGGTTCATCAAGCCATTGAATTTTGATCGCTGTACCGGCATCGAGGTTTTCCCAGGAATCGATGATGTGAGCTGCTTCACCGGTAACTCTTTCGTAGAGCTCTGTCCATTTATTTCTGCTGGTTGCGTAGACACCTTTTTCACTGCCGTATAGGACATTCGTTTCAAAGAGCTGCGATTGCTCGAGAATCTCGTAAGCGAGATCTTGATCGAGTCCTAAAGAAAGAAGGACTTCACCTGTGCCGGGATGCTTTACCAAAGCGCCTTGAAAAGAAACGATCGGACTTTTAAGTTCTAGTTGACGATGGTATCGAATACAGTTCAGATGTTCTCTGCCTGATGCAATCAAAACAGTAAGGCCGGCTTCTTCAAGTTTCTTGATCGCCTGAACATTTTTGTCGCTGATTGTTTTGTCTGTTGCTAGAAGAGTGCCGTCTAGATCTACTGCTGCAAGCTTGAATGGAAGTGGTGGCATAGTCTGATAATAGATATTATGTTTCCTTTTCTGAGAGCGAGGGCTAGAATGCCCACTGGTGGGCGTTTTCGGGCGACGGCTCTAGAAGCGATTTTGAAGCTCTTTTTTACGTTTTGAGGTCTTCTTATACATCGGGCGATAAAGCTTCCAAAACAGCAGGATCGATCCAGCCATGTCGAGACATCAATTCACCAATTGGTTTACCCTGGGCCTTCTGTTCCATCTGGGCGATCAAAACCATTTCTTCAGTGACGAGATCAAACAAGACAAGGCGGATGCCATCTGGGTCTTTGCAAGCGCTTGGAACGTCGATGATCTCTTGTCCTAGTAATAATCCGTCAAGCTCCGCTTGCGATATAAATTGCTTTTTCTGCAGCACTTCCCCTAGTGGCAGATTTTCAGTCACCTGAGCTTCGACAGCTTCTTGAAGCTGTTCCATTGAGATCATGCCTGAAGCTACGCAGAGCTGTCCCAAACGAGGACGCATCTCAGGAGCACCACTTGCTTGCACTTCTTTTTCGCCATCATCTTTGTTCTGGTCGAATAGTTTGTAACTCTTCTCCAGAGCGTTTCGGCATGTCGTTGCCTGTATCGCTGCTTTGGATCCAGCTGTGAAGTTCTTATTGTCCAGTTTCCGCTTAAGAGCGCTATAGGCTTGTTTTACAGCATCCTTGGAAGCGCTTTCGGGAAGGTTCAATAAAGATAAGATTTTGTGCACTGATAATTCCTAAAAACCAGCCGCTTATCAGCATACACGACAGAGCCCGAGCAAGTCGCAGGTGTGAGTTCATCCAACCTGTTGTATAGAAAAATTGGCGTTCTTCTATCTATATATAGATCCAACAGGCACGATCATTCGATAAGAACACTTGTCTAACAGTACTAAATACAACTGGTAAACTATAAGACAATACGACAAATCTACAATACTAATATTGCAATGGTCTTATTGGTATAAAATGCCAAGAGGCAGATTCAGAAGTCGCACCTTTTCGCTGTGCAAAAGTATAAATTCCGATACAGCTAAATCGAGTTTCCATGAGCTTCCGGTCATGACCTGCTAGTATTAGCGTTCATAGAATTGCGCAGGCAGCCGAGACAGTGAGCAGTCAGAAAGGGCGTTTTACGCAGATAGCGGTGATCTTAACGATCATCTCTTTCATGATGGCGTACTTTAACAAACCTCATGGCAGTGCGGGAGATCTCGTTCCCAGCACTTATCCCAATGCTCACAAACCGAACATAACCATTCCACTATCCACTCGGGTAGCACGTTCATATACGTTGGCTATGATTCTGGTGCGCAGTGACTATACGCCTGGCAATGCCACTGCTCTCGAAGCGCTTAGAAACTGGGCAAACAGAAATTTTGAAAAAGACTCAAACTTCTTGCATCCGGCAGCCCTTGAGAGCACTGCTGAAAACAGCCAGAGTATCGTAGATTCTTATTCTTTCAGCCTTCTGCAATCAACCCGTTATCTCTTCGAAGAATTGATGGCCAACTTTTTAAGCTGGCGAATTCGCGATTTCGAAACGAGTGATTCCTACAAGTCATTTTGTGATGATTACTATGATTTGCTTGGTCGTGATTTTGATTCGGATCAATTGCTGGCTCGCTACCAAACTGAAAGAGCACGTGAAGCCGCGGATCCTATGCTGGTTTTGGTATTTTGGTTTATCGTTTCCGGGGCCATACTTTTCAAAGTTTGGCGAAAGAAAGCCTGGTCGATCAATGATCGATTGCAATTTGCCCTGACTTGCACATGGTTGTCCCTGGCTGGTTTTTACATGGTGGCCGCCTGGACACAGAATCAAATTGCTGTTTTAGTTTCAGCAATATTCTGTCTTGCAGTTGGTCTTTATCTTCGCCGTCCAGTCAAAATTGCAAAAGATCTAAATGGTGCAATTCTGGTCCAAACCGTCAATTTAAGTTCACCAGTGTTGGCCCTCACAACGTGGCTCACAGTCAGCCTTTTGCTCATACGAATCGTTGCCTGGATTAAAACCGGATCGTTATTGCATTCAGATCCAATCACATTGATCATTTCCGGATTGAGGGGCGATTTTGTTCACGATCCGGTGCATGTGAAACGAAATATCGACAGAATGATCGGACTTCTATGGTTGGCGTTCACACTATGGACGATACCACGTCTGGGTGGAGAGTGGACGGCAGAAGGCGCTCAAGAAGAGCCTCTGCGAGCTATTCAGAAACCGCTATATTAACGTCTGTGTATTCAAGCGCTGTGAAATCCCCGAGTTTTGGGAATTTTAGTTGCAAATAGATCAAACTTCTCAACCTGGCTACCATCTTAGACTCCAGGATTGTAAAATAGACCCTCCACGCCCTTGTGTCGGAACTGGTATACGAGTCGCACTTAAAATGCGATGCCCGTAAGGGATTGAGGGTTCGAATCCCTCCGAGGGCAGTTTTCACATCTTTTGTTCCGACGCCTTCCTGAATGAGTGTCTTGCTTGTCAGAAGCACGTTGTCAGCTTTTGTCTTCTGTCAACTACCGGCACACGTTGTCAGCTTTTGTCTTCTGTCAACTACCGGCACACGTTGTCAGCTTTTGTCTTCT
>CAJCIF010000274.1 GCA_903970355.1 Actinomycetota bacterium | reverse complement strand
CGAGCTTTCTAGAATGCCCTCGGGTGTATTGGGACAGCTAACGTTAAGAGCAGCATAAGCAAGCGGCAAATTTTTTATGCAGTTGAAGCTTTGAGCCATGTCGTCCACTGCATCTTTGCCGACAATGGTCGGATCGTTGGTTTTGGCTATATTAATTCCGACCGGCAGGTTGAATGGTTTAACCAGGCGTTGGGCAACGGTTTGGGCGCCGTCTCCGTTTAAGCCAAGCCGGTTGATGAGAGCGTGGTCCTCAGGTAGCCGGAACAAGCGTGGTTTTGGGTTTCCGGATGTGGGCCGGGCTGTAATCGAACCAATTTCTAAAAAACCGAAGCCCAGTCTTTGCATAAGTTCAACAAGTCGGGCGTTTTTGTCGAATCCGGCGGCTAGTCCAATTGGATTAACGAGTGGCTGGCCGGCAAGAGTGGTCTTAAGTTCGGGCACCCCGGTTAAACCGGATTCCGGGAAAAGGGGCAGGGCGGGCTTCGCTAGCCCTACCAATTCCAGCATGTAGTCATGAGCGGTTTCAGGCTCTAATTGAAATAAAATAGGCCGTAATAACTCTTCGTAGCTGAACATGCCATAAATCCTGTTGAGAGCTGCTGGTCAGCCAATAATACATCAAACTGGCGCTTGTTCTCAGGGGTGACTGGGCATATGGAAAACGGGCTTGAAAGACGGAGGCTGTTGATTCCTGCTAGGTGATCTCGAAAGCACTCAGGCCTTAAAAACCTGCCCAGAGTGCGGAATTAAGTACTCAAGCGACAACATGTTCTGTCCAAAAGACGGAACTAAGCTTGAGTTTGGCCACAAACCGGCGGACGGAGAAGAAGATCCCTTCCTGGCGATGCGTTCTGCTGCCGCTGAAACCCTGCCCTCGTTGTTTGGAGAAGACGAGGAGGAGTCGGAAGAAGAGACCCAGGCGGTAGATCTTTCCCGTACTGAAGGAGCGCCTGATGGACCGTCCGAAGAAGTTGTTGCTGCGGATCGCCTGATTGGCACCATCATCGATCGGCACTATGAAATTATGCAACGCCTCGGCAGTGGCGGTATGAGTATTGTCTATCTGGCAAAGGATATAAGACTCAAGAAAATTGTTGCCCTGAAAATGATGTTGCCGCACCTGGTCGCTAACCCCATGAGCCTGTCGAGGTTTCAACAAGAAGCGGAAGCGGCGAGTACCCTCAGCCACATAAACGTAGTTGGAGTTCATAACTCCGGGGTGACAAAATCCAATCAGCCTTATCTGATCATGGACTATTGTCACGGCACCTCGCTTGCTAACGTGGTGAGTGCACAGGGACGAATGGAGTTGGAGCGTGCCGTTCCTATTTTCGTGCAAATTGCTGGTGCGCTTGCACATGCGCACGAAAAGGGCGTTATTCACCGTGACTTGAAGCCATCCAACATTCTTTTGACCGACACCGGCGAACAACACGATATTGTCAAAATCGTCGATTTTGGTATCGCTAAAATTTTGCCGCAAGAAGGACGTGAAGCTGCGCAACTGACTCAAACGGGTGAAGTGTTTGGTTCTCCGCTTTATATGAGTCCGGAACAGTGCCGTGGTGAAAAATTAGATGCTCGCTCAGACGTCTATTCGATGGGCTGTTTGATGTACGAAACACTTGTTGGTTCACCACCTCTCAATGGTGCCAACATGCTTGAGATATTGTTCAAGCACATTAACGAAATGCCCGCCACGTTATCGCAGGCAACTAATGGAGTGCAATTTCCACCGGGTTTGGAAAAAATTGTATTTCGCGCTCTTGCCAAAGAACCATCCGAACGCTTTCAGAGCATGGCTGCGCTGCGAGAAGAACTGATTCGTTTTCAACGTGGTAAGCGTGTCAACATACTGGACATGATTTCGACCCTGGAGGTTTTCTGGCATAAACGCCGGGTTTGGAAACGTTCCGAAAAAATTGCCGTAGGCATTTCAGCAATTCTCCTTGTTACAGCAATTGGGCTTGGCATACAGCTAACTTCTTTATATGCAAACGCTGCTACATCTCCTTTTCAAAAAGCGAATGTGGAATGGCGAGAAAACAATATTGTTCAGCTGCCTACAAAGCCGCCAGATCCTGCTCAGGTTCGAGATCATTTAGAAAAAACGCAGCGACTTCTCGAACTGGTTAAGAACGAACCTCCGGATGATGCCCAGGAAGAAGTTCAAAACGAACTGACAAGATTGCAAACCAATGCTGATGAATTTGCAGCAGCAGCTCTGTGGGAACAAGCTGCTGAGCTCTTGAAGAGAGCCTCCGACATTAATAGAGACTACAAAGTAAATGATCCTTCTTCGGCACCGAGTCGCAAACTTACGCAAAGTTTGGCAGATTGCTATTTGGAATCGAAACAGTATAAGCAAGCACAAGAGCAATATCAGAATCTTGTTGAAATGGATCAAGAAAGCAAGCAATTCGGAACCGTGCTTGCCACCGCTTATGCGCACCTTGGTGATTCTTTCTATTTCCAACATGAGTGGAAAAAAGCATTAGAGAATTATGCTGAAGCTCTCAAGAATTGGGCTCAGGAACCAGATATTGTGAACGGTGGTAAATATGTCCCGAACTGGTTCTCAGCTATCCGAGACAAACCAACACTTCTGGCCCTAAGCCGCTTGGCCGATTGCGAAAGAAATCTCGCTTCGACAAACGATGCACTTTATTTGAAGGCTGCCTTTGCTTATCACCAGGCTGCAATTTCTTGGAAGCTGAAAGAAAACGAAGACCCGCAGAACTACGCAGTTGCGCTCTTTTACTTTGCGCAAATGGGGGCTCATGTGCCGCCTGCGGCATTGCAAGATATGCAGAAAAATGACAGTGATGAATTTGCCAGGTTCCCCGAAAAACGCTACACATCCAATGATTTATTCAAGCAAGCCGTAGCAACGATCAAAAAATCTCCAACTGAGAAACCATATCTTCTCGCCGGCATTTTGAAGGGCTATTCAGATTATCTTTTCTCGAAGTTCGACCTTGGTGAAGCGATTAAGACCCGATTCGAATCATTGAGATTGCTCTCAAAATAAGACCTGGACATGATTTATTGAAATAGCTTTTGTCCGCCCAATGAGCTTAATCCGATCACTCCAATTTCATCAGCCGATTTCGTAAAACCGGCTGGTACCTTAAAGCGCTCTGCATCAATTTTCTCTTCTTTTACTGATAACAAGACATATTCGACTGTCGGTTTGTCTTGCCTTAAAATGTTGCCCTTTTTATCTGTAATAGCCATGGTTAACTCGCGTTTCAGGGGTAATCCAAAATCAACTTCCGGAGTGTGCCAGAGATATGAAATGGTACGAACAAACTGGCTGGCGTGTCCCATAAAACGAGGATCTCGGCATACCCAGACGTCATCAATCTCGGTTGTATTGGTGTGATTTCGATTGTCCTGATTTGTGATACGTCGGTAGACAATTGTATTAAGTCCAAGGAGCGTTTCTTTAGACACAACGTGCCATTGAGTACTTTCTCTTTTGGCGTACGGTCCTGAATCTTGGTCGCGACCAAATATTTCATTTTCTCGCGTCATCAGCTTTATTCTTTTGTTCATCTCATCAACTGCAAAACGGATATATTTTTTGTTCTCCGGGTTGTAGATGACGGTGTCGTATTTGGGTGGAGTGCTGAGTAAATTGGCTAGTGGAGAAACTAGAAGAAACCCGCACTTACTCAGATGCGCGCTTATAACGCCCATGTCTTTGTGACGTATTCTCAGGACATAAGACTGTTCGGGTACCTTTATGTTGCTTTTTGATTTTTCTTGAGACCCCAAAGAAATTGCCGACCCTGAGGCTAGAAATGCCATAGCGAAGCCAGCCAGAAAGAGCTTGATTCGAGATTGGTCGTGATTATGAAAACTGAGCACAGAAATTGATTTTTGTTCGGCGGGGTCTACAGTATTTTTACCCACACTGCATTCGATACCACCCAGCACGGTTGAGGCGCACACTTCTTGAAAAGGTAATTTCAAGAAGAAAATGATATGGGTTTTTTAGCCAAGAGTATTGGTAAACCCAAATAGACAGTATCCAATTTGGGTGAGAACCTAGATATTGGGAGTGGAAGGCCTTTGGGCGGGTCGCAGCTGCATGAACGAACGCAGACATTACTACCATAGCAAGCAGATCCTTGTACTGTTTGAGCGCCCATCTGACTTCGCTCAAATTCAGGGTATTTTAGCTAACCCGTTTTTTGTCTACTTTAATGCACGTACTGCTGCCGAAGCGTTTCACGTTCTGCAAAGAGAACGGATAGATATGATTGTGGCAGCTGTTCACCTGGAAAAATGAGTTTTTGAACAGGATGCAAATGGATGCTTCCTGGCGAAACATTCCATTCGTATTTTTAAGCTTGCGCCGCTCCGAACTGGCACGCTACATCGATCACGGTCTCTCTCAGGCCGCTCAAGCACTGGGAGCAGCCGGCTATCTCTCTATAGACGAAAAATCTCCTCATGAGATTAGATCGCAAATCTGCTCCTATTTCGAGATTGCCCAAGAGTCGGATGCCAATAATCTTTGGATGAGTTCACCTCCGCCGCCACCAATGGATCCACGCGCCCGCAGGGTTTAATTTAAGCGCTCCGTCAGCTCCTTCGTCGCTTCCTCCGCGCGTGTAGACGCTACGCTCCGCCATTGCTCTTCGCAACGGCTGCGCTTTGCTGTTGGTTTGTCCACGAGAGACAAATGGGGTGACGTCTTGTACAGTAGTTGGCTATGCCAACTTCATCTCCATCTAATTCTAATTTCGTATTTTTTGTAGCGGCGGTTGCTGCGTTGGCGGGGTTGCTTTTTGGATTTGATACCGGTGTTATATCTGGTGCGTTGCTTTTTATTCGGCCGCAGTTTCATTTAGATCCTGCCGGCGAAGGGCTTGTTGTGAGTGGTGTTCTTGTGGGGGCTACTTTTAGTTCCATTTTGAGTGGACGCCTGACGGATTATTTTGGTCGTAAGAAAGTGATTCTGGCAACGGCGATCATTTTTGCGATTGGTTCAGTTGTCTGTGCTCTTGCCCAGTCCGTTAATGCGCTTTTTGCCGGTAGGCTTGTGTTGGGGCTAGCGATTGGGGTGGCATCTTATGCGGCTCCGCTCTACATAAGCGAAGTTGCACCACCAGATCGGCGTGGGCAATTGGTGGGTTTGAATCAATTAGCAATCGTGCTCGGCATCCTTCTTTCTTATGTTGTTGACTATGCATTTTCGATGAGTGGTTCGTGGCAGATGATGGTGGCTTTCGGTGCGGTTCCAGCTATAATTCTCGGTTTGGCAATTATATGGATGCCGGAGAGCCCGCGTTGGCTCACGCTGAACAATCGAGAAGAGGAAGCAAAAACTGTCCTTACGAAAGTGAGAGGCGGAGCAGATATTTCAGCCGAAATGGCCGAAATTAAATTGGGCTTGGCAGAAGAGCA
>CAJCIF010000273.1 GCA_903970355.1 Actinomycetota bacterium | reverse complement strand
GACTTTAATGAGGCGATTCGATTGAGCGGCAATTACTTCATTGTCATCTTGAGCGAGATTTTTTGCCGCTGGAGCAACGGCTGGGCGCATTTCCGGCTGCTGTTGTGCCTGTGAACAATTGGAAAGAAGCGTCAAAGATGTGGACAAAATGCAGAAAAGGCGCATCGCCTTTTGATTTCTGGTTGAGCGGGAGGGTGCCATAGGCTGGCTCCTGTGGTATATAGTTCTAAAATGTTAGCGCAGAATCTGAGACAATTCAGATAGAAAGCAGACCGGAGAGTAACACAAGCACTAATGTTGTCATCAATATATTTGACTGGTGGCGCGATAGATGCCCAAGATGTATCAGGTCTGGGCCCCATAGACGACTGGCGTTCTCTTGCTCTTACAAAACTGCAGCGCTACGGATTGAAAGTAGTCAATCCTCTAGAATTAGCCTGGAATGAAGATTTCCGTATTGAACTGAACGATGGTATAAAACAACGCGTTTCTCGTTCGTTGGAGCTTATCGACCAATGTGATGGTCTTCTTGCCAATTTGAACCGATCCAGTTATGCAACTGCAATGGAAATTTTCTACGCGCATCGGCGTGGCAAAGTCGTTACCGTTGTAGGCCAGTCACCTTTCAGTCCCTGGGTGCTTCTTCATTCGCAGGCTCGTTTCGGAGATGTCGATCACGCACTCGATTACATCATTGAAGAACAACCTCAAATCACACCTTTCCACTGGGCTCTCCAACATGAGGGCTATTTAGCGGAACGCTACGAACAACTGCCTCCGTCCGGCGAACCCGATTACAAATTCGTAGGCGGAGAATTACCTGTACTGGTGGTAGCTCCCCACGCTACTGCTTTCTGGCGCGACGGCGAATTTCAGGAAGCGGATGCTTTCACGGGTACGATTGCTACTCTCCTCTCACGCATGTGCAGGAGCCATTCTTTCTATAGCAACTACTGCTGCGTTGCAGACCCTTGCATGTATTTGGAAACGCCTTTCCGAAGAGCCTTTGCAGATATCGTGCGTACCGGTCGGGTTGGGCTTGTGATATTCCTTATGGGTTCGCCCTGGCACGAATCACCGGGACTGCGTATTTATGCAGATCAACGCACTGAAGATTTGGCAAGCCGTTTGCGGCTTAAATTAATGGCAATTGAGCCTGTCTCGAAAGTGGGCATAGAAGAAGATCTCGGTAAACTGCATCGTTTTACAAGTGAAGAATTAGGCGTGCAGGCTATTACACTTAAAATGCATAAACGTTATCGCATGCCGCGTTTACAGCCGGAAGCATTCATGGCACTGACGGGAGCCTTGCAAGAGTTCGTTAGCGAAGTTGGATCTGAATTATCCAGGAGCAACGCCTAACCATGCCGCAGGCAGTTTTAGTTATCGTGAGCTGCCCGCCCGCGAGCGCTGAAAGCATTGCTCAGCCATTGGTTGAAGAGGGTCTGGCCGCGTGCGTCTCGATTGTTGCTTCTGCAACTTCTGTCTATCGCTGGAGAGGCGAATTATGTAAAGACGAAGAGAGCCTTTTGCTGATCAAAACTGAAGAATCGCAATGGCAAGCCCTTGAAAAACGCATCAAAGAATTGCATAGCTATGAAGTACCAGAGATTCTGATGCTTCCCATAACGGCTGGCCACGCGCCTTATCTCTTGTGGTTAGCCGATACAGTGAGACCAGCCAATCCCTTGCCTCAGAAAGGATAGAACCTTGAGCAAAGAAACGATTGTAGATGTCTTTTGGGAGCGAGTGAAAACTCACCCGGAGAAACCAGCCATTCTCCATAAGAAGGACGGCAGCTTTCGACCGGTGATCTGGCGGGAGCACGGGCGGGTCATAGAGCTCGCCGCAGGTGGTCTCCTGAAATTGGGAATCGAAAAGGGACAGATGGTTGCGATTATGAGTCAGACGCGGCCGGAATGGACATGGGCCGATCTTGCCATCCTCTCCGTAGCTGGAACAACCGTGCCTGTTTATCCCACTCTGGCAGCAAATGAAGCTCGCTACATCATGGAACATAGCGATGCGGTTGGCGTGTTTGTAGAAAATGCCGGGCAGCTTACCAAAGTACTTTCAATTCCAAAACTGCCCCCAAAATTACGCTTTGTTGTGCAGATGGATGGAAAGGTTGAGGCAAGCGACAACCGGCTGCGCATCATGAGTTGGGAAGATCTCCTCAAAGATGGAGAAGTTTATTTGCTGGGGCACCCGAATGATTTGCCTGAGCGAATTAATTCAATTCAACCGGCCGATCTCGCCACGATTGTCTATACATCCGGAACTACCGGCGTGCCGAAAGGCGCCATGCTACTGCATTCAACTATTTATGCCGTTTGCAAATCCATTAAAGAAACATCCGAATTTTTCGAAAACGATATCTCGCTTTCATTCCTTCCCCTGGCACACGTTTACGAAAGAGTAGGCGGGCAATTCTTTGGCATTTACGGTGGGCTCACGGTTGCCTATGCAGAATCGATGGAGAAAGTGCCACAAAACATGCAGGAAGTGAAGCCGACCATTTTGAATGGCGTACCGCGCTTCTTTGAAAAAGCTTATCAACGCATTCAAGCTGAGATCAGAAAGATGCCTAAGGCGCAGCAGTATCTTATTCGCTGGGCTCTCGCTCTGGGGCGACGCGCTTCAAAGTACGAACAAGCCAATGATACCGAGCAGATTGTTGCCAAAACCATCTATAAAACAGAATTGCGTGTTGCCGATCGCATAGTTTTTTCAAAAATTCGTAATCGCTTCGGCGGACGATTGCGCGTAATGGTATCAGGGGCGGCACCACTTGCTGAAGAAGTGCAAAGCTTTTTTGAAACGATTGGCTTGACGATTGTAGAAGGCTATGGCTTAACGGAAACCGCTGCCCCAGCCGTTGCCAATCGATTGAACGATCGACAATTAGGCACTGTCGGTAAACCTCTGCCCGGTGTGCAACTTAAAATTGCAGAAGATGGTGAAATCCTTTTGAAAGGGGCGAGTATCTTTTCCGGCTACTACAAAAATGAACAAGCAACGAAAGATGCTTTCACCGAAGATGGCTACTTTAT
>CAJCIF010000272.1 GCA_903970355.1 Actinomycetota bacterium | reverse complement strand
CAATAGCATTGCGCGAATGTCGCTACACAGACGCTATTCGACACGCCATGGAAGCAGTTGGTTTTCTCAAACGCGGTCTAGATGTGTTGGACGTGTAGGGAGTTGAAGGTCATGGTTCATGAGCACGAACAGCCGGTTCTTTGCAGTTCAGACTTTTTGATAAGTCTTTGCTGAAGAGTTCCGGCTGTTCATTTTTATTTATTACTTTTCGCTATATATTATAGTATATATTTGCAAAAATGAAGGGAAAACAGCAGCAAGGTGCGGACTGAGACATTGTCAGTGTCTTTTGTCACGCACCTCGCTTGCCTGTTTACGACAATCCTGCCGCTTGTATGCCCATTGCTCCAGCCACGATGAGGAAAATACCGAGCACGCGCTGTGCTTTGATCTTTTCCTTCAACAAGAATCTGGACATGAGCACGACGACAATCTGGTCGAGTGATAAAGTCATCGGCACAATGTAACTTGCAGCAGCAAGCGCCATTGCAATGATATAAGCCAGGTTACCGACTCCTTGCATCACGGCAGCATAAGAAGCATATCGAGCCACAGGTCCCCGAAACGGATGAAACCCAGGGCCCAAATAACGCCGTGCCATGAAGAACACCACCAACCAGATAAGCACCCCCCAAACGCCAACCGAGAAAGACAGTTCGATCGGTGATGAGAGGTTTACGCCCGCTTTGTCAGAGATGAAGAGCGCGCCACCGAAGATAGTGGCAAGCAAAACATTCCCCAAACATTGCAGTTGCTGGCGGCGAGACAGTCCGTCCTGCTTCTCAAAGGAGAGGAGCAAGGCACCAAGGACAGCCACCAGTGTAGCAACAAGTCTCAGCCCGCTTAAACTCTCATGAACCACGAAGCCGAGCACCTGCGTGACAATCGAGCTAGCTGCCGTCAACCCGATCACCCAGCTTGCCTCTGCGACCGCGAGCGCCCGCAGATAGAAGACAATGCTTGCCACTAGAGCGAACATCGTCAACCCACCCCAACCCAGAACCGCAAGATGCGGATGCCAGGCTGGATTTTGCCAAAGCAGGTACACAGCGCATCCCGGCATGATTGCAAGCCAGAAGGCGTTCTCAACGAGAACCATTTGCAGAACAACCATATTTGGTGGCACAGTTGTATCCGCTTTCGTCGTAGCAATTTTCTCTACCACGCCGAAACTACCCCAGAGCACCGTAGCGATGCCCATCAAAATGTACAGTTCCATGACGCTACCTTTACTTTTGGCCGTTATCCGGCAGTGCGCAGGATGCTTTCACACACCCGTTGCACCGCCGAAAAACAGCTAGTTACGCCGCATTCACGAAATGCTGCTTCGGAGTTTGACGATGGGCATGAACAATGGCCATACGCCGAACAGCGGTATCAGCAAGACGGTGGAACTTGAAGCTCTTCTGACCTTTAGCGATGTATGCGTCAAGCTTGGCATCGTTCTCAGCCATGGTCGGATCATCCGGTGAGATGCCCTTGATGGTCGAATGCGCAGCCCGCAGCATCGCCTTATAGTCAGCAACAAGCAACTTGTTTCCATCCAGCGCGCGGCAGTTGAGCGGGAAGAAGCCCAAGTTAAGGCAGCGAACCGCCTCTTCCCCACCCATGCCAGGCTGATCGTACGGCGCCAGGAACGCGTCGCGGTCAATCAAGACGTACGCGCCAAGGCGTTTCCACATAAGTTCGCGAACCTCGGGAGCAACGCCGGACTTCAAGTCGAACGCAATTTCCTCGCTCGACATTTTGGCCCGATCGTTATACTCAAAGAACGCTACCTGTGCGCCTGTTGCCTTGAACGCTTCGGATGCGATACGCAAGAGCGTCATGAGGTTTGGAAAGTTACGCACCTCAGCCGATTTTACGAGCCAAATGTGCTCAGCCCAGATGACTTTCTTGAGCCACACCCCCGGCACCTTGCGAACTTGGAACTGAATACCGCCCATGAGCGTTCCGTCCGAGTCGCGCAATGCCAGCATGTCCCAATTCATAGTCTCAGGGTCACTCGCAAGATAGCTCAGGTAAGTCCTTGCAGTCTCGATTTCGCTGCTCGGAAAAACCCTGCGTAGTTCGTAGTGATAGTTCGCCAAGAACGAACGAGTTGCTTGGGGACCAGACTGGTGCAGCATTTCCTTAACGCTAACCGTCTGGGTATCATCGATGTGCCTTTGCATTTTCAGTACTCCGTTAAAAGTTGATGACTAGTTCATCCGTTTTCCACCAAAATTCAAGCTGCGGTTTTCTACTGATCCAACAGCTTGTTTTAAGGAGCCTCAAACTACCTGCGGTCCGACTCATGTCGAGACAAAGGATTAATGGCGGTTTTCTAGAGTCCAACCATGTCCACACAAGCAGTCCAAGTTAGATCGAAGGTTCGATCTAAGAGATTTTCAACGCAAGATCCAAACAGAAATATCCCTACACCACAAAGCAAGTGGCATATTGACTGGGATTAGCTCATTACTGGGCTATTTATATCTGTGTGGAAAATCTCTCTTGGTTGAAAACGAAAACGGATAATCGCACCCTATGCCTGCTTTAGAAGTATTGTCAAGCGGAAAGATAGGTTTGAGGATGCGCAGATAGCACCAGGCGGCAGCGCTAGAGACCCCCAGGAGAAGCCTTTTACGGGCATTTTATGGGGCAGGTTGAACGGTTGAAATAAGCCGCACAGAAAGATTATTTCCTACCGAATATGGTGCCTTAAGATCTAGCATCGCTAGCATTAGTAAAATGAAGGTTGCACTAGCTATTGCTTGTCGTTGAAAGAGCCATCAATGCTCGCTTAGCTGCGCTACGACGAAAGTAACATTGATACCATATATGGTATCAAAGCAAAGTTTCTAAGCATAACATTTCTTTTGGGTCAAACTCGGGTCTGGGAGGAAGCGCATAAGTAAAATATTCGATTCCAAAATTAAATTACAACTATATGCATGAAACACAAAGCGTGCCCGTAAGCTCAGGATACCTTCTGTGAAACATTGGCGGTCACGCCTGGGAAAAGCTTGTCGCGAATATGCAACATCGGCCATTCAATTGTTTTGGACATGAAGATACCTACTGTCAGACTGCCGAAAAAATAAACCAGCAATCGCGCATTCGCGTCTAGATGACCAGGCCACCAATTGCTTGGCAGCATGCAAAGCACGTCGAACGGCTTGTGCCAAAGGTAGATTGAATAAGAATAGGTGCCTATTTTTGCGATCAATTTTAAAATGGGATTCTTCAGCTGCATTTCATAGCTCATCGCCACAAGTAAGATTAGGCCCCAACCTACGTACAACGCTGTGTAGCCGAAGCTGTATAGGAACCAAGGCGCGCTCCCCCAAATCGAGCAAGGTGCTATTAGAACAAAACCTAGAGGAACGAGAAGCAAACTAAAGCGTTTGACCCAATCTGTCAGCGCTTGCTTATGGTGAAAATAGTAATAGGACAGGATAACTCCAAAGGTTAGCCCATCCAGGCGAAGAGCTGTTGCCGAGTGATGTGGTTTGTCGTGAAACGGTATGTGACTTATTAAAATAAGTCGCAAAACCAGCGGAAGCACGAGCATAAAAAAACAGCCCGGAATGAAAAATTTGAAAGACTCTTTGCGCCTGGTGACGATGAAGAAGGATAACGACAGCAAGAAATAAAAGTGTTCCTCTACGCACAAGGACCACGTATGCGGCCAGATGGGCACAAAATAGTTTGAAATAAAAAGTGCATCGCAAGCAAATGAATATGGCGTTATCGCACCAGGGAACCACGCAATTGCTGGCAAAGCGAGCACCAAAAAGACATAATAACTGGGATATATTTTGAATCCGCGCCTTACAAGGAATCGAAATAGGTCAAAACTGCCCGTTTCAGCGTATTCATTAAACAGTAGGCCTGAAATTAGAAAACCACTGAGTACGAAGAATAGATCAACTCCAATCCATCCAACTTGTTTCCATCCTGACATCAAAAGCGGAATTGGTTGTGGCCAATTCTCCAACAACACGGGCAAATGACGGCCCATGACAAGAAAGACTGCAAACGCTCTGAGCAAGTCGAGTTGAGGTTTTCGCATGCGAACTAATCATACACAAGAAAATGAATTTATTAGCATATTATATGTCTTAATAGAATGAACGAATAAGAAATGGCGCTAAGGAGAAGATTGCTTTCTTCTCCCTAGCACCATCATCTTGTAGATGGGATTACCGGGTTGCGACAATGCGATCGGTAAAGTAGTCTGTGATACCAACTGCAATGGCATCCGCGATTCTCCTTTGATAAGACGACGTAACCAAGCTGGCCCGCGTCTTAGGATTTGACAGAAAACCGACTTCTACCAGGGTGGCAGGAATATCGGTATGATCCAGGACATAGAGCTGATGTTTTGAGGCAGGAAGCCCATCTTTGCCCAATTGCCTGGTAAGGGCGGTGAAGATCGTTCTCGCCGCTTCTTGGCCCTCTTGAGTCCAGTAGTAAGTTTCGATTCGATCGACTGCACGAGCACCGCAAGCATTAACGTGAACGGCGACGAACAAATCGGGACGAACACGATTGGTGATGTTTGCGATTTCGGGCAATCTGAGGTAAACGTCGGTGGTTCTGGTCATAGATACTTTGGCTCCGTGAGCCTCAAGGAGATCTCGCAATTGCAGAGAAATTGCAAGCGTAATGTCCTTTTCCATGATGCCATTTCGAATGGCACCAGTATCTTGTCCACCGTGTCCAGGATTGAGCAAGATAACCTTGCCGGCGAGATCCTGAGGGATTGTGGCTGGTGTCGCAACATTCGCTTGAGCAAGCGATGACAGCGAGAACAGATTTAGCACCAGCACTAAGATAAGCAATCTAAGATATTTATATGTATTCATGGCCTTTCTCCCATGTTCCAAAGACGGCTCTGATGAGGGCCGCTCTGTCTTACTTTTACGGACTACGCCACGATTTCCGCTTCCACTACACCGACTCCGGCGAGTATGGCGGCAATAACGCGGTGACGTCCGTCTTCAACACTAAATCCACCCCCAACTCGAGGATGAAGCACGACTTCGACTTCATCGCGACCTTCTTCAAAAGAGGCTCGCATTGCGTCGATTTGATGATAATCACGGGACAGAAGACGCTTAATGACTTTGTCGCGAATATGGATATCTTCCACCGCAACAAGTCTGCGCTCCCGATGCCCGTGGGAAGCATGATATTTGTTCATGGCAAAATCCTCCACGACAACTCGTGCAGAACTGAACTGCATCGGAAACGGCTGCACTCGAAATGACAACTTGTCATTAACGAGCGCTCGATGATTGCTCCTGCGATTATTCGCTTATTAGCGGTGTTATGGGTTTTCTTGAGATCGAATAGATAAATTGGGGAGCTGTTTTCAAACTATGGAAAAGCCCTCCATCGCGGCAAATTAAATCGAGGCGCAAAGCGAAGCCGATCTGCCCACTAAGACTGGCTAATCGACCAGATATCAAGAAGATCAATGATTCGCCGGTGTTCTCTCAACGCTTGCGATCGGCTTGCCAATAGAAAATTCGATTCCTCTTGCATTTCAATCACGACAAAATTAGCGCGGACGCACTAAGCAAACAGAGCGGTACCCTTCATATGACAGGGCCGGATTTCGGCTTACTACGTATTTTTCCTTGCGAGTGAACCAAGTTAGCCCCAGGCGATGATCCAAAATATCTTTTACAACTGAATCTATCTCTGGCGTGCGCGAGATAAATGTGATACTACTTTCGGTATCATATATATCTCGCGCTTTTTGCTTGTAAAGCTGACGTGGCGCTAGTTTTGCTATTAGTATATTTATATCTATACGATCGATTTGACCTGGCAAGTCACACGGAATACTTGACTTGTCAGTAGGCATCTGTGGCAGTCTGTTTGTGTTTCTTACCTCAGTTTTCCAACGGATAATGCTTGCCCTCTAATATCTAATCTAGCTAAATCAGCTTTTGCTCTACACCACAAGTGGTGCCAGAGGTTAACGCTTTTATGAGTAGTGAACCATTCAACAAAACTCTCTTTCGATCAAGACAATGGAGAGACCGAATTTTAGAGCTTTGGCTAAAAGGAAGCTGGAATGGTTCTAGCTTGCTTTGCTAAATGCCTAAAGAACAAACAGGAGAATGCAGTGAGCACTATCACTGAAACCCCGACTCGCGGCCAGGTGATTTATTTGGCTACACATGGATCGGATATGAGCCCAATGAGCGATTTTGCAGGTGGCCGTGCAACAGTGTCTAATGTCCGTATGAGAATATCCTGCGGTGTAGAAACACCTTTCGTTACCGTTGAGGAAATTCCGGGACTGGAGTTCAACTGGGAGATTCTCGCTCAGCACCAAGCCGAATATAAGGCCTTGTACGGTGACAGAGTAGCCACTCCCACTCCAGACTATGACAGTCCTGGCGACGATTTTTCTGGCCGCTTCTAGCCCTAGAACATCAGGTTGCATTGTGCTGCATTGGGGAGCAATCCTCAGCGCAGCGCAATGTGATTTGTGGCGCCCACAATAGAAAGAGTAGAGCACTAAAAAATTTTGCTTACGCTCGCACCACAGGTGATGGCACGCTAATACAGTTTAAATAAACGGCTTATTCACTATAATATTTAGTATGATATTCGAAACAAAAATTTTGCAAGAAAACGCGTCATGGAGTGTCGCCGTCCCTGGGGGCTCTGTCGGGGGACAGGGGACGAACGACACTCCACTCCGCAAAGCAGCGCTGAGAAATCTCAGGCACTGCTTCCTAACGAATCACCTCCTTTCATGGTTTAGTCATTGCTCTCAGGCGGTTGCCCAAGAGTTGCTGGCGCCCGGTCAGGCGGTGGCGAATTGACCGGCGCCGGCGCGGTTGGCGATCGTGGCGTTGAATTGAACCAGGGCCGGGTCCACGCCGTCGTCATCATCGATGCCGATGTCGCGCGGATGGTCGGTCATGGTCCAGGCGCCGGCCGGGTGGCGATAGCCGTCGTCGAGACGCCTGCGGTCATGGTGGCGGTGGTGCTGGCCGGCCAGGTCGAGGGCGAACATCGACGCGATGTCGGGTCGTCCGCGGTGGTGGTCGGGTTCCTGCTGCGTCGGGCCGGTCGATTCGATGGCGAACATCGGATTGATGTCGAGTCGCCCGCGATCGATGCTGCCGTCGTGCATCATCAGCCTGCCGTCGCCGTTGTCGTGGTCCACGTCGCCCATGTCGATCAGCG
>CAJCIF010000271.1 GCA_903970355.1 Actinomycetota bacterium | reverse complement strand
AGGAGAGTTACAACAACTACGACTATCAGATTGCCGCCCGAGAACTCTATGAGTTCACCTGGGATCAATTTTGTGACTGGTATGTCGAGATCGCAAAAATTCAACTGCGCGACAATGAAAATGGATCTCAAACGAAGAGTGTTTTGTATTTCGTCTTCGAAGGTTTACTAAGAGCGCTGCATCCGATTATGCCATTTGTTACGGAAGAACTATGGTCTCAACTGCCGAAAAGCACATTCATGGGTGAACTGGATTCAATCATGTTCGCGCCATTTCCCCGCGAAGATGCCAGTTTGCATGACGAAAAAGCGCAAGAGGAAATGGATTTTCTCATTCGAATAATTCGCTCTTTGCGAAACATCAAACAAACTTACGGCATTCCACCCAAAATTGATGCAGAAGCTATTCTGCAAATAGATGGACAAGCGGATCGAGCCGTTATTGAGATTGGTCACAGCTATATTGAATCGCTTGCTCTCGTAAAGCTGAAAACAACCAATGAGCCAAACGGCAAACCAAAACGGGCAGCAACAGACACTCAAGGCACTACGAAAATATTTGTACCTCTTGAAACTTTGATCGACGTCGATAAAACCAAAGACAAATTGGAAAAGCGCAAGCAAGCCGTTGAAAAAGAAGTACAGCGCACGCGCGATATTGTGCTCAATGAAGATTTCAAAGCAAAAGCACCACCTGAAAAAGTTGATGCGCTCATGAAGCAGCTTGACGAGCTGGAAGAACAACTTCGCAATATCCTTGCCCAAATTAAGGTATTGGAATAGTTCTAGCTCTTATCGAACAATGTCAGTTGGACGGATGCATCCTCCGCCACTTTTAGCTCTTTGCGCGTCTTTGGTCTTACATCTTCCGGTTCGTTTTCAGGAACTGGATCCAGAAGCTGGCTGCCATCGAATCTGACGGAATTGACCATGGATGAAACGCGATGATAGTTGATACGTTCATCCGCCAAAGGAACAAGCACAGTTAAGAGCGTTTCTGGATCGGTCACGCTTGGATCCAACCAAATTTTTTCGGACTCAGGCGTCAAAATAGCAGGCATGCGATCGTGCAAAGATGCCATTTTGCTATTAGCCGGAACGGTAACGATCACGCAAGATTTGTCTACTTCACCGTTTGGATCGTTGTAAGGCTGCCACAAGCCGGCCATGCCAAAAAGCTCACCCTCACCGACACGAATAGCGTATGGAATTGAACCAAGCGGTGTTTTTGCCCATTCATAAAATGCGCTGGCTGGAATGATACAGCGATTGGCAGCGGTCAGGCTCTTAAACATGGCTCGTTCGGTAAGTGTTTCGGCACGAGCGTTTATCAATTGCTTGACACCCTTATTCGCCTGAATCTCAAAACCCCATTTGAAACCGGTTAGGGTTCGTTCCACTTCCCCTGAGTCTGGATTGGGTTGAAAAATTACCGCTGCCACTACTTGCGATGGCGCAACGTTGTAGCGCTCAGGGGTAGCAATCTTAATATTGCGCGCTTCAAATCGCTGAGCGATCAGCTTTGCTTCCATGTTGAGGGTATATCTGCCGCACATTTAATTACCTTCTTGAGCTCTTTTCAATGGCAATCCTAACACGCTCAAATTCAATATTTTCTTTAGTTAAGTCGCAACTAGTTTCGGGTACTAATTTGGTGGATAGAAAAAATATGCGGTAACCTGGTTGCAGAAGTAGGAGGCACCCGTGAGGAAGGCAATAGTGAACAGAACAGTTGTTAGTTTAAGGTTCGCTTCTCTGGTGGCAGCACTCGTTAGTTCATCCTGGCTGTATGGATCAGCATCTCTGGCTCAAACCAATACTGACCAGACGATGTTCGGAGAAGAAAATCAGCTTCTCAAAATTGACCAAAATCAAAAACAGCAATTGCTGGAAGAAAAGCAGCAATATCAGGAAGAAGTTCAACAGCAACAGGCTTCTACCGAGACTTACCGGGAATATGCCGAAAAGCGCATAGCCGAGCTTACAAAGCTGAAGAATGCAGGTGGTTCGCCTGTACGCAAATTATCAGCAGATAAAAATCAAGAACTCTATGCCCTTGAGAAATGGATGCAAGCAGATGCACAAGCCAGAACGGAAGAGCAAAAGCACATACAACAAATCGATCAAGCCATTTCCAATTTGTCGGCAGATCAAACGACAACGATTGGCAACATGCATTCTGCGGTGAGCAATCTGCGCGAAAACGATGTTATTGCCGAAGAGAACCGCAAATTCAATCAACAAATGCAGATCAACAACTTTAACGAGTTGCAGACAGAAATGGGTTGGTTGACTAACAACGCGCCTCCCCGTTGGGGAACCATGGGTGGCGGTGGTGGTTACGGTGGTTACGGCGGCGGAGGCGGGTATGGTTCACCTTACTTTTGGAACTTTGGACGCTTAAACCAACGGATGAACTGGTAGTTCAGGAGCGGACAACATCGACCAAAATATGGTTGGCTGGAAAGCCATCCGTTCCACCAGGTTCATTAAATATCACTCTTAAGTGTGATTTTTATCTTTGTAGTGCCCGTATCATGCGCTTTTGTCGGCCTTTTTTTTCGCTCGAATGGCAGAGCCCGAAAGGCTTTTCGTATTTCCAGAATCAGTACGAGACCTCAATTTTGGGGCTTTTGAATCAATTGTGGGTTTTCGTCTGGATGGGTAAGATAGATGAAGAGGGAATCTTGGTTTCTTGCTTTTTTTGGCTTCGTCGGGCACTTACTAAAAATCTATGAATAAGCGCATGATTGAAGGCTTCAAAACCTTCATCCGAGATGAAAGTGGTCAAGCTGTTACAGAATACGGAGCCGTATTGGCTCTTACAGCGGTTATTGTCGCCCTCGTGTTTGTAATTGCAAATAGTCCTCTCAAAACCGGTATATCGGCAGCCTATTCAGCCATAGCCAGTCAGTTGAACAACCTCTCCGAAAATGCATCCAGTGGGAGCGGCAGCTAGTAGCCTGGTTCCAGGCCTAAAGACTGTTAGCTTGACTGTACTGTGTTATCAACGATACGATTTCATAGTTCGAAGGATTTTTTGCGCCCATAGCTCAGCTGGATAGAGTGCTTGGCTTCGAACCAAGAGGTCGTAGGTTCGAATCCTACTGGGCGTGATTTTCACATCGTGTTCGGCCCTGAGACATGGGTAACAGATCGTTCCGGAGAGAGCGGTTACACTTTTTGCCTTTTCTTTCGAGGAGGCAAGGGGGATGCCGTGGAAGGAGTGTTCTGTTATGGACGAACGCATGCGCTTTGTTGTGCGATTGAAAGACGGCGAGAGCATGACTTCTCTTTGCGAGGAGTTTGGAATCTCTCGAAAAACTGGATACAAGATATTGGACCGTTACGAACAATGTGGACTTTTAGGACTCACCGATCGATCTCGAAAACCAATAAGATATGCGAATCAACTGCCACCACAGATAGAGGCAGAGATAGTTGCGCTCAAAAAGGAAAAGCCACATTGGGGAGCTAGAAAGATCCGAGAGAAGCTAGTTCGAAAACTACCTCACGAGGTCAAGGTGCCGGCTCGAAGTACGATACACGCCATCATGGATCGAAATGGCTTGGTCACGCGAAATCGCCGCTCCAGAACACGTGCTGAGGGCACTCCTTTATCTGAAGGACTAACACCAAATGATTTGTGGTGCACTGATTACAAAGGCGAATTTCAGTTAGGAAACAAGACCTACTGTTATCCGCTCACTGTAACTGACTTTGCATCTCGCTATCTGTTGCTTTGCGAAGCCATGGAATCTAACAAAGAGGAGCCTGCATTTAGTGCGTTTGAACGACTGTTCAGAGAACGAGGATTGCCTAGAGCCATTCGCTCGGACAATGGTGTGCCATTTGCATCTCCGAATGGACTGTTCAACCTCTCAAAACTTTCTGTCTGGTGGCTTCGGCTCGGAATTAGCATTGAAAGAATCAAGCCAGGACATCCGCAGCAAAACGGTCGTCACGAGCGGATGCATCTTACTCTAAAGAAAGAGGCTACGAGACCAGCTAAGAACAATATTCTGCAGCAACAAGGTATCTTCGATTCATTTGTTCAGGAATTCAACACGGAGCGTCCCCACGAAGCGTTGAAGATGCAATCACCTAGTGAGGTGTACACAGCCTCACCTCGCCCTTATGAGGGTCTTCCTGATCCCTATTACCCTTACCATGACAAAACCATCATGGTGACCAACTGTGGACGGCTTTGCTTTTACCGAAAGAAGATCAACTTAACCAAAACCTTAGCAGGCCAATTCGTCGGAGTTAAGGAGGTCGATGAGGGAATTTGGCTAGTCAGCTTCATGGAGTATGATCTTGGATATATCGACTTAGAGGAAAAGGCACTGCAACCCCTTGATAATCCTTTTGGACCGAAAGTGTAACCTATGTCTCCGGGCCGATCTGTAACCTATGTCCCAGGCCGCTCATCGCCAGGCGAAATCTAGTTTGGATTGGCGATAGTCCAATCGGGCAACAAGCACCACATACGATGCAATCTAAACCAGATAAGCATGTTGATTTAAGCCCACCCGCGGGAGAGAAGCGTGTGCTGATGCACAGTTGCTGTGCGCCCTGTGCCGGTGAGCTCATGGAGCAGATGCTTGCAAACGGCATAGATCTCACAATTTTTTTCTATAATCCGAACATCCACCCAAAAAAGGAATACGAAATCCGCAAAGAGGAAAATATTCGCTTTGCCGAAAAAATGAGTATTCCATTTGTTGATGCAGACTACGATACGGAAAACTGGTTTGCCCGGGCGAAGGGAATGGAACGAGAACCAGAACGCGGAATACGCTGTACTGCCTGTTTTGATATGCGATTTGAACGCACTGCTCTCTATGCCCATGAGCATGGCTTTAGAGTAATCACGAGTTCACTCGGGATCTCACGCTGGAAAGACATGGACCAGATTAACGGAAGCGGGGTCCGTGCGGCTTCGCCCTATCCGGATTTGACGTACTGGACGTACAACTGGCGCAAATTAGGCGGCTCGGCACGCATGTATGAAATTGCCAAACGCGAAGAATTTTACGCCCAACAATATTGCGGCTGCATCTATTCCCTGCGTGACACAAATAACATGAGACAGTCCCAGGGCCGTAATACAATAGAAATAGGCGAAACTTGGTATCAAGAACATTTGCAAGAGGATGCTTGATTTGCACCGCATTTGATACTGGTCTTTATTGTTGATTCGGGACGCTAGATCGGATCTTTATTTTCGAATGCGGATGGCTGTTGATCTGCATCATTTCGATGATCAAATTTAGATCCGGATTGTTAAAGTGAAATTTGGCGTTCTCGTAAGGCGCCATTCCAAACATGGTTGTATCAGGGTTATTTGAGTACTGGTACTCCACCTTTGGGATTCCGAACAAGTTTATTTTGAACTTCCCACTGTTATCTTCATCATGAAAGAATTTGATTGCGTAATCACCATACGGAATATCATCGAAAGTAAAAACTGCTCCCTTGTCCTTTACAGGCACAGCGGCTTTTGCAAAAGAATTGCCTTCTTGATCAATGCTATGCACGCTCTTGTCAAAATCTTTCTTTGAGCTGAACAAGGCAATTCTAACCACACCGTTATTATTACGAAGATTATTGATGTGAACCGTGATCTTCCCGGATTCATTCGCAAAGCATGGCACTAGGGAAAATCCGATTAGACCTAGTAACAACGGGCATAGAGTTCTTCTTTTGATCATTTAACCTCCCCAGTAGGTTTAGGTTTAAACACTCAATTCAATGCGGCTCTAAATATAGTGCCAAACAAAAACACCATCCAGATTGCTCCGCGATGGTGTTTTTGCTACTACCTGACTGCTCAATGCGATTTGAGCTCAGTATTTCATTACGCTTCAGTCAGTCCTTCACGTAATGCGGGCTACTTGCTACCGTTTCTGGTCAGCGCCGACCTGGTGTTTCCGCAAAGCCCCTCGGCTCGAAGCACTCAACGTTTGAGTGAGCGCTCACCGATTAGGCTTATACTTTAGCGCGTCTGGCCGGAAATACTAGCGCTCC
>CAJCIF010000270.1 GCA_903970355.1 Actinomycetota bacterium | reverse complement strand
CAGAGCACGCAAGACATTTTCGGTTGTATGCAGGTACTTGAGTTCAAAGGGTGTTTCCGCAGTTCGGCTCATATAGTAACGAGCTGCTTCTTCATTGAAGCTACCACGGCCGCCTTGAATGCCGATTACGAGGCGATCTTTATAAATTCGATTGGGAAGTAATTGATCGAATATTTTGCTCTGTGCATTTGAAAGTTTGACCCGCATAGCTCGCGTGTGTGGATTGTATGTTTGCAGATCGACGAAAAGCTGCCAAGTATCGTTGCATACTTGCGTTTTTATTTCTTGCAGTTTCGCAGCACCAAGGGTATCAATAGAGGTTGGCTCAAATCCAAACTCCCCGAGTATACGACCGACAAAATGAGTAACACCCTGGCTCTGTGCTGCGAGCCGATCGTGATCGTCAGCACTCATCTCTATGATTTGCAGATTCTTGCCGACGAAATACTTCTTCCAATAATCGTAGTCTTGATCGCTAATACGGACTCGGTCCAGCACGATTGGCTGATCTGCAAGTCCCTTGAGTCGCACGCTATCCGGTCCAAACATAGGATGTGTGAGAAGCGCCTGATAGTTTTCCGGCAGATACTTTTCAAAAACTTCCTTGGCATGTAACTTAACGGAAAGAACGTCAATAAGTATTTTCTTTCCGCCCAGCTCTTTGAAGATAGGAGCGTGTTCAGCAATGGTATTTTCAAAAGCAGATATTGGCACGCAGTAAAAGATGACATCTGCGCTCAGTGCTTCTTTGAGCGGTACAAAATCTACGCCGATTTCTTTTGCCTTTGCGGCTAAATCTGAAGACGAATCATAGATGCGTACCGGAAAATCCGATTTCAGCACAGAAGCCCAGAGCTGGCCAAATCGGCCAAACCCGATAATAGCGACACTTGTCTTATCGTTAGTTACTGCCATCACCATCTGCGGTGCCGCCTGAAGATGCCGGCGGCGCAAGCGTGTAAGTTGCAGTTGAATGTGATTTTGATTCGGTGAGCGTAATTGACGTTACGTTCCCCTTATCCATCAAAGTCTTAGCTTCACTGTCTACAACTTCTTTTCGTCTACTTGGATCGGGCATAGTGGCATCAATTGTAAGTTGAACGGGTGTAGCGGCGTTTACATCAGCAGGATTGTCGCCCGCCATCCACTTGAAAGTTCCTTTTGCACCAAAGCCAGTCAGTTTATTTTGAACCGATTGCTGGATCATTTGTCTTGCTTGAGGAGCAGTGACATTAGCAAGTGGATCAACCTTTTCGGGAGGTCTATTCATAACCTGTCCGATCCAACTGTTTTGAGCCATGAAAAAAAGAACAGCTCCCACTACAACAACACCAATCACAATAGGAAATGGATTGAATTCTTCTTTGCGGTCGAAAATGCTTGGCTCGAACATGTCCTGTCTGACGGGCTGTGGCGTGCCGCAGCGAGGACAGACCTTTTCATGGCCATGGAGTGGAGCAGCGCAACCAGGACAATCGTGCATTTAGAAGACTCGCAAGCGAGAGACAAAGAGTACTCTACATTATTTAAGCGGATTTGATTGCCAAGGTAAACGTCGTCTTTAGATATTTTTGCTAGATCTTTTTCTGCTTGGGAATCGTCATTATGAAACCCAAAATTGCGCCGGCAATCATACCGCCCAGGTGAGCTGCCGATGCAACATGCGGAATGATTTGATCGAGAATGACTTGAGCTGCCGTCAATCCGCCAATCCACATAAGTTCGCTGCTCCTGAGAGAGGCTGGAATGGCATCTTTGAGTCTGAAAATGCCCACACCAACTGCGCCGAAAACTCCCATAACCGCCCCTGAAGCTCCAATTGCGTACATGTGAGGTTCCAGAAGCGAATGCATTATGCCGCTTAAAGCCCCAGAAACAAAGTAGATCGCAAAAAAGCGGGAGGTGCCGTAGATGTTTTCACAAATGCGTCCAAACCAATAAAGCCCCAGAACGTTTAAAAGAACGTGCGATACATGAGCATGCAAAAAGAGCCACGTAATTAGCCGCCAATACTCACCGGCGAACAAAGCCTCAGGCTTAAGCATGCCTTTTTCATAGCAAAATAACTTTATGTCGGCTGTCACCTGACAGTGATAAAAGGCATAGCTATCGGTGAATAGATAGGCTGCCAAAATTACAACTACAAGCGCACCTACCGCTGCTGATGCCTGCTTCGGTGCCACGACAGATTGGATGTAACAGCTGCTTTCAAATATCTTCCAAACCTTTTCTATAGAGTTGGACCAATTCTTAGGTGCTTCGAATTCACCATGCTTCAAGCGATTGAGTTGAGAATTTATGCGGACCACCCAGGGCGAATGGGGATCGTTTAAAGTCGACATAGATCTTTCAAGCATCAGCTTGGCTTCGGAATAATTCCCTTCTGCCATCGCCAACCTTCCCCACCAATAGAATCGCGTATGTTCGGGAAACACTGTTTTCTTGCGGGATATGAAACTCATAAGTTTCTCCACTTCTTTTCTTGCACCGGCAAGACAGAAAAATGGCAAAAGACTGAGAGCTAAATATTGAGTGCTTATTTTCATGCTGGGAAATTTGACGTGATCGAGTAACCAAGCCGCTTTGTCTATATCTCCCAATTCAGCATAAGCACGGCTTGTAGAAATAATTGTAGACTTCTGCACCTGCAACCCTGAATTTGCACAGCGTTCGTACTCGTTAACGATGCCTTGCCAGTTCCAGATGATGGCATTGCCTGTAGTGCGGTAAGACTGTACATTGAGTGCAAGAGACGGCGGTAATTTCTCGTGTTCCCAGCGCGAAAGTATGTCTTCTGCTTTCAAAGCATCGCCGGCAATGTAATAAGAAAGGGCACGACCAAGATCGTCCCATAACTTTCCGGGCTTTCCCCAATAGAAAAAGCGAAGCCGGTGTGCGTAGTTGCGTGCTTTCTCACCGTCCAGATTGGCAATGCTGCCGTCGAATCTCGAAATAATTCCTTTTGGTATTGGAAAGAAAAGTGCAAACACGATCCAACCAGCAGAAGCGTAGATCCAATCGTGGGGCAAAAATAAACCGGCGACAGAAATTGCAAAAATGCAAAATGCTTGCACGGATGAGGCCCACATCCACGGCAAGGGTGTGCGGGCATTTCGAGCGAGCACGAGAATGCTCACGAAAATGAGGGGATAAAGCCAAATAGTGCCCTGTGAAGACATGCGCTAAATGGGTTCCATTCTTATCTTTTGAGGGACCGGAATTGCTTTTACAAAGCGTTCGGTAATAAGCTGCGGGCGAGTTATCGCCGAGCCTACGATCGCAAAATGTGCGCCTATTTCAAAAGCTCTTGTCACTTCAGAAGGATTCCAAATGCGACCTTCAAGCACAATCGGTTTTGCAATGCTTGCGATCAGCTGTTCCAAAAGTTGCAGTGCCGGACCGCTCTCTGCAGGCTGTTGGGTTTCTGCTGTGTAACCGAACAGGGTTGTTGAAATGAAGTCTGCTCCCATCTTCGCTGCTTCCAGTCCTTCTTCGTATGTACTGATATCGGCGAGAATCGGCTTCTTCAAATTTTTGTGTATGCGTTCGATCAAAGTTTCCAAT
>CAJCIF010000269.1 GCA_903970355.1 Actinomycetota bacterium | reverse complement strand
AAGGTGTATTTGCTGAGATTTTCGTCGGCGTCGACTGCATAAAGAGCTACCTTATTGCGTCTACCTCGATCAAGATGTCTGTCTACAGCATTGTGAGCCGCATTAACTTTGCCGCCCGCGAAATAGCTTATTTCCGATTTGGCGTGGGCCCAATCGAAATTTGAATACAGGTCATCGTAATTCAGGAGATTAGGTGTACCTGTATATTTTTTGATAATTTCCCGGTTGGTAGTCATAGGTTTGTCAGACGTCTGCACGCTCACTTCGCCCCCCTTATCCCTGGTATAGCGGAAGCATAGTTTAGTGCAAAAGGGGGCAATATAGGGCGGACTGAGTGGCAAAATGCCAGGCAGCCGCTCCTATATAAGCATGGCAGTGCCATACCCGAGATAGTAACTAGGGCAAAAGGTCAAATTATCAAAGAAGGGGAGAAAAAAAGTGCTCAGGATTGAGGCGTAGAAGATTCTGTCGAGGCTTCCTTTTTATCCTTAAGCCGCTTCATGGATTTGGCGAGCCCAATAATAACTATCGGCATAAGTAAAACTGGAATAACTACCCAAGGACTTGTCCAAAGTGCGTCCATTCAAAATACCTCCTCAAAGGCTGTTAACAAAGTCTAACTGTGCATTTCAGCTCTAGACATAAAAGCTGTTCTAGTGGGCGGGATTATCAGTCACGAATAATGGGCGGGCGGTTCCGTACCTCGTTTTTTAGAATAGCACAGCATTTGCACCGCCAAAATGGTAAATCCTTGATACTACTGGACTGCTGGGGACTCAGGAGCATTACATTTGAATACGATTTGTCCGTATCCGGATTGCAGACATAAGCACACTTTAGAAGACACCGATCGACCTGAGACGGTTAGTTGTCCAGCCTGCAAGAGAACAGGCTCGAGAAAACCGGAGGAAGTCTGGGAACAAATGGCCCGCCTGGTAGATCGACGTAATGGATCAGGCGACCGACCGGTCGAAAAGAAATCTCGGGTGGTGGCAGCAATTTTGGAAGACATTCGTAGTTTGTGGAACGTTGGTTCAATTTTTCGGACATGTGATGCTGCTGGAATATCGACGATATATCTGTGCGGAATTACCGGATGTCCTCCCCGTAAGGAGATACTCAAAACAAGTCTTGGTGCGGAGGAATATCTGGCCTGGTATTACGCTGTTCATCCGCTTGACGTCATTCCGAAATTGCAAGAGTCAGGCGTGCACGTAATAGCGCTGGAACGCAATCAAGAATCTTTGCCCCTTAAAGACTTTGTGAGCGATGAATCACAACCGATTGCACTTGTGGTGGGCAACGAAGTAAAAGGCGTATCGAAAGAAACGCTGTCACTCTGCAATAGCATCAATCACCTGCCCATGCAGGGACAGAAAGAGTCGCTAAACGTTGCAGTGGCTTTTGGCATTGCTGCCTATGCTCTTAGCTTCCATCTTTGATGGATGCGCTCTACTGCTCTGTAAAGTGCTTTTCGTCAACAAGAAAGCCGAGCACAAAACCAGAAATAGAGCCAACCACAGCTCCCCAGGCAAGACCCTGACCGAAATCTAGTGCCGGTGCAACGCTTGCCGGAAGCGGCCAGTATTGAATGATAACGAAGCTGCACGACACGATCAGTGCGCCTGCTATGCCAACGACGATCATGCCTAAAATTGGCATCGACAATCCGGACGGGTTTGACTCTTGCTTTGCCATATTGCAAATGATTCCTCAGTTCAGGCGTTCGAAGCAAAAGTATAACACCGCGCTTTTCCGCAGCCTTAACTATTCAAAAGGATGCCCAGGGCTGCAAGCGTCTTGGCGTCGCAAGGGTCACTTCCCAAGACCATTTCGTAGGCTTTTCTAAGAGGCATGACGAGCACATCAATTTCTTCATCTTCATCAAGATGTGCACCGACAAATTCAACGTCAGTGGCGTGAAAAAAGTGGAGAACTTCATTACAAAAACCTGGTGCGCTGTACATTTTTGCCATTTCTTCCCACTTCTTTGCTTTGTAACCTGTCTCTTCCGTAAGTTCTCTTTGTGCAGCAGGCAGAGGTGGTTCGCCCTTTTCTATGCGGCCAGCCGGCAATTCAAGCAGTTCGCGATCTACTGAAAAGCGATATTGCTTAATGAGGATAATTTCGTCCTTACTTGGTTGACAGGCGATTACAACTCCGCCATTGTGTTCAACCGTCTCACGCAGACTGGATTTACCGTCGGCTAAGCGTAAGCGATCGACACGAAGATCTATGATAGACCCTTCGTAAATCTGTTCGCTCGAAACAACATCCTTCCTGGTAAATAAAGCCAATTTGAGATCCTCTTTTGGTATTCGCAAACCATCCTAACAGAGCAAATTGAACCGGCAACTTCAATAAATGGATTACGACTCAACAGTAAGTTACATCGATAGCCTTTCGCCGACGATTGAGAAACCGACTCTTGAGCGCATCGAGAAATTTTTGCGCGCGCAAGGCAATCCGCAAGATCGCGTTCCTGTTTTTCATGTCGCTGGAACCAATGGCAAGGGATCAACCGTTGCCATGATTGATTGCATTTTGCGGCATTCCGGATTTAAAACGGGACGTTTCACGGGACCACATCTTTTGCGATGGAATGAGCGTTTTCACGTTAACGGTGAACCTATTTCAGACGATGATTTTGCAAGACTAGCAACTGTTATCAAAGATCTTTCCGTGCAATTTGGTTTGGACAATCCGGAATTGGGTGCACTAACCTGGTTTGAATATATAACTGCCATTGCGTTTTTTTACTTTGTAGAAAAGAAGGTCGACATTCTTGTTGTTGAAGTTGGCTTAGGAGGCAGATTCGATGCTACCAATGTTTTCAATAAACCAGTGTGCACAGGCATAACAAATATTGCTCTCGATCATATGCACATACTGGGCGACACAATTGAGCAAATTGCATTTGAAAAGGCGGGCATCATTAAGGCAGGTGTTCCGGTAGTAACTGGTGCTACCGGTAGTGCTCTCACCGTTATTGAAGAAAGAGCAAGTCAACTGGATGCGCCTCTCATACAGGCTAACGGTCTGGATTTGAGCGAATTTGGCAATGCAACGCTCAGTGGTTATCAAATTCAAAATGCAAAAATGGCCGTTGCTATGGTTCAAGAAGCTAATCGTTTGCAAGCATTCGGTGCACAGCCAGTCGGAAATGAAGCAATTCGCCAGGGTCTAAAGCACTTCTATTGGCCGGCTCGATTGCAGTACATAAAGGAAAAAGGAGTCTTGCTTGACGGTGCTCATAACGTAGCGGGGGCACAGGCGTTACAAAAGAGCATTAGAAGTATGTTTCTAAACCGTCCTGTTCAATTTGTGTTTGGTTGTTATGGCAATAAAAATGGCAGCGGCATGCTCGCTGAATTATTAAAGCCAGGTGATATTGTCCATTTAGCTGAAGCCAGTTCCAAACGAGCAACCTTCGATCGTGAAGTTTTGGCGCAGACAGTGCGGAGTCTTGGCATCTCGTATTCTTTGCATGACAGCGTCTCCGCTGCCCTTAACTGCGCTTTAGCCGAACGACAGCATGATGATGATCCTGTAATAGTGACAGGATCGTTTGCCACGGTGCGCGAAGCGTGCCATTCTTTAGGCTGGACGCGTGTGGAAGATGGGGTTGATTGAGGTTAAAATCAGCGTGTTGCAAACCAAAGGTGCTCTTTTGACAACCAGTGAGCTTACTTATAACGTTGCCGGGGTTGTTAAAAATCAAGGACTGCCAGTCGCCGGCATCACCGTTGTTCTTGTAGATCTCGACGCATTTTCCGGTGGTGTCTTTGCCGGTCATACCGGCGAGCGTGTCGTGGGCAGGCAGCGAACCGGCAGCCGTGGTGACTTCAGTTTTGCTGTCATACCAGGCTACTACAAGGTGCAGGTAAAGCCTGAAAACGGCACGCGCTTTCTCAATTATTTTTCTCAACCAATGACGGTGCGCAATAACACGAGCTGCAGCATTTCACTGGCAACCGGTTGCGTGGTTTCAGGACGTGTTCTCCTGCCTTCCGGCAAGGCAATTCAGCACGGCAACGTAGTTGCAATGGCCGATGAACAAGCACCATATAAGGTGCTAAGTAAAATTATCGACGGCAAATACAGTTTGGTCGTACCCCGCGGCACGTACCATCTTGCCTACGCCGCTTATGCCGATTGGGGTGAAGAAGAAGGTGTAAACGGAGAACCTAACGGTAATGATTCCGGAGCGTATGTGTCACCACCCATGGTTACTAATCATTACCTCGTTGAAGTTTTGCGTGATGTGGACTTTGATTTGCAATTGCCGGCCATGCACGAATTCACAGGTACTGTTTTGGATTCTGCTTTGCAGCCTGTAAAAGGAGCCCGTGTCCTCATCTCGCCTGCAGATTCAATAGACAAGCCTCTTTATGACGAGCTAGGTTTAATGGCGATGGCTGTCACAAATGAAAGCGGTAAGTTTCACGCTCTCATGCAATCCGGCGATTACAAACTTCATATTCAACCGGATGAAACGAGTTCGCTTCTTTCCTGCAAAGAAGAACGGGTTACTGTTTATGAACATTCCGAGCGCTCCTTCAATTTGATAAACGGCTTTCGTTTGCGCGGGCAAATCAACTATCGCGACAATCCGGTCAAATCTTGCTATCTGCGCGTCATAAACGCAGAAAGCGGACAAGAATTTCAAAGTCGCTCTGATGCCAAAGGACAATTTGCCTTAACGCTTGCCGCCGGCAGTTATAAGGTATTAGCAAAAGCAGACCGACTAAAAACGAATCAATCGCAAGCACCCAATGCCTTGCCGGCCGATATTGTTTCGCCCTGGACGCGCACGGTTATCGTTGGTGGGGACACACATGTTTCCATTAAACTACAAGATGGCGTGCCTATTTCAGGCAAATTGGTTGATGATTTTGGCCAACCCAGAAGCGGGGTGCGCATATCGGCGTTTGAGGAAGCGGATGACTTCATCAATCATCAAAATTTGCGACGTTGCATGGCGAGCGATATCACGGATGATACTGGCGCTTTCAGCCTCTATCTGGCAATGGGCAGTTACAAGCTGGTTGCGCATCGTGAGTTTGCCAATGCTGTCTCTTTAAAGGTAGGCAAAGAACCCGCCAACGCCGATCTCACATTTAAAGGATGGTCTCATCTCAAATTCGAAGTTACCACAGACGGCGGAAGAGGCATCGCCCGCTGCCGGCTCAGATGTTTTACTTACGGCCGCGAGCGCGAAGAGTCTAAGGCCTTCGAAGTAGACCGAGAAGTCTTTCCGAGAGATAGTCTCGTAACCGACGATGACGGTTTTTGCCAGGTGACATTGCCTGTAGGTATTTACACTTTAGAATTTTTGCCGCCCAAGCATTCCTCTTACGGCGAGCGAGTAATTCGGCAACTTTCAGTCAATACCGATGTAGCGCGCAAAGTAACTCTGCCTCTTGCCGCTTCGGCCGCCGCCAAAATAGAAAGTTAAAGCGTCAGAGATTTAGCTTTTATTCTGCCATCTATTTTTGCGCGGCTTCTTCTTTTTCCGTTTTCAAAAGGTGCCCGAAATTTTCTCGAATTTCGGGCACCTTTTGAAAATGCCATCTGTTCTACCTTTCGCGTTTCGAAGACGCCTGATTTTTCACTTTTCTCAATGACAGAATTTTAGCTAGGTTTCTGTCATGGAGAAAAAGTGAAAACAGACGAATCTACCCTTTACATAATTCCGGACTGGCTATTCATTTGAGGGCTTTCACCCCGCTCTGTTCTACCATTGGCGAATATTCGTAGGGGTTCCAGGCGCCTACAATTAAAATGTGATGACCGGTCCATTTTTATTGAACTTTTTCCTGACAACTTCGTTATTAGAATATCTGATTAGCGTTTATCGATTTTGGGTGAGTTTATGAAACGAACACTTTTTACGCTCGGATTGAGTTCTTTGTTCTTGCTTCCTTCAATAGCGGGTCTTTCCCAGGCTTCAGCGGCACCCATTTCCGGAGACGATCGTGTTGTTCACGTTCTCAACCGGCTTACTTTCGGACCCAAGCCGGGTGACATAGAAGAAGTAAAAAAGATCGGTGTAGATGCTTATATAGATCAACAGCTTTCACCAGACAAACTTCCAGAATCCAAAACTGTCACGGACTTCATTTCCGATAGTGAGGCTTTCAAATTCAACCCACCGGCTCTTTATGTGAAGTACGGACCGCCCGCTCAAAAAGCATTGAAAGAAGAGCTTATGAAAAGCGAAGGCAGTGTAGATAAAAAGGAATTGGCCAAACAGAAAGGAGCTCAATACAAAGCTATATATAAGGATGTGGCGAAGGCGAAACTGATGCGGGCTCTCGATAGCCCACGCCAGTTGCAAGAGGTGATGAC
>CAJCIF010000268.1 GCA_903970355.1 Actinomycetota bacterium | reverse complement strand
GAAGATTTCAAATTAACCGGACTATTAGCGCCTCACGTTGACACTCTGGAAACGCAGGAGTCAAGAGCTTATCAAGCCTATTTGTCTAAAGAATCAGACATAGAAAAACACATCTACCTGCGCGCGCTCCAAGACCAGACCGAAGTTTTGTTCTATGCCCTATTGAAAGGCCACATCGAAGAGATGATGCCTATTATTTACACTCCAGTTGTGGGTACCGCATGCCAAACTTTTAGTCACATCTATAGAACTCGGCGCGGCTTATTCATTCCGTTTCCACAAAAAGACAAGATTGCAGAAATCCTAGACAACTCGCCAATAGAAGACCCAAAAGTAATCGTTGTTACTGATGGCGAGCGCATCTTGGGACTGGGAGATCAAGGCGTTGGAGGCATGGGAATTCCAATTGGGAAATTGTCCTTGTACACCTTATGTGGTGGCATTGATCCTGCCAATACGTTGCCAATCTTGCTCGATGTGGGCACAGACAATAAAGACTTACACTCTGACCCACTTTATCTTGGATGGCGGCACGAACGCGTCCGCGGGCAGGACTATGACGATTTTATTGAAGCATTCGTCACTGGTGTTATGAAAAAATTCCCCCATGTCATGTTGCAATTTGAAGATTTTGCGAATCAGAATGCTCGTCGTTTACTGGAAAAATATCACGATAGATTGTGCACGTTCAATGACGATATTCAGGGCACCGCTTCTGTTGCCGTTGCAGCAGTAATCGCCGCCACTAACGCTACAAAAACGAAATTGCGCGATCAAAACGTTGTGATGTTCGGAGCCGGTTCGGCAGGCTTGGGAATTGCTGAATTAATTGCGCAAGCGATGATCGATGAGGGCGCCACAGAGAAAGAAGCCAACGACCACATTTGGCTCGTGGACCGTCCAGGCTTGCTTCACGATGGTTTGAAGGACATTCAACCTGCTCAAAAACGCTTCGTTAAGCCTTGGAAGAAGTTGGTTGAAGACTTCGCTGTGAAAGAAGAAAACATTTGGCTCGCTGATGCCGTCCGCATATCCAAAGCCACAGTGCTGATTGGCACATCGGCCCAAGCCGGTGCCTTTAAAGAAGGCGTCATTCGAGACATGGCTAAACATACGGCACGGCCAATCGTTTTACCCTTGTCGAATCCAACGATAAAGGCAGAAGCCACGCCCAACGATATTCTTGCCTGGACTGATGGCAAGGCACTCGTCGCTACGGGCAGTCCGTTCACCCCAGTGAAATGGAAAAACGATACGATTCAAATCGGCCAGTGCAATAATTCCTATATTTTCCCTGGCATCGGTTTGGGAGTGGTGGCATCTGGTGCAACGCGCGTCACCAATAACATGTTCATGGCGGCAGCCAAAACTCTTGCTCAACAATCGCCTGCAATTGTTGATACTACAGAGGGGCTCTTCCCGCATTTGAACAATATCCGTGAAGTGTCACTGCAAATAGCAATGGCAGTTGCCGAAGCTGCTCAAAAATCTGGTCACGCACCAGCCATTTCGCAGACTGAGCTTGAAAAAGTTGTGCGCGCTACCATGTGGCAGCCGGAGTATCCGAGGCTTGTCGCCAAGAAATTGGTCGCGGTATGAGCATTTAACAACTTCGAAACATCTCAGAAGGGCGTCCAGTGTTAGCATGCCATGAAGTCATGGGGTGGCGGACAATGGGCGATCTGCCTGACGTTCACAAATCGCAGAAGGAACAATGGACAGTCATTTTGGACTTTCCATCCGTTTTTGGATCGCCTGATACGGTGCAAAAGCTAGACCAGTTAGCTAGCCAAGACGAGAAGCAATTTGGAAAATCCGTCTCAATCATTGGACAAACGGTTAACTTCGATCAGGACGGACACCCATTTTTGAGGCGTTTTGAATACGCAAATGGGCAGCTATCTAGTTTAGGCGACGCCAAAGCAAAGGACATGGGCAGCGACTTAGAAGATCTTCTGAGACTTGCCGAGCAACGACACCCTAAGAGCAAAACAGCTCTAATCTTCGATTCGCATGGGCTTGGGCAATTTGGATTGGTAGGGGATCAAGGCCGGCTATCCTTGCCCAGACTCGAACTTGCAATTTCCAAAGGGCTTGGCAGAAAGGTCGATCTACTAGATTTGGACGCATGCGAAATGGGTCAGGTAGGTCCAATTCGTAGTTTGAAGAAGAGCGCCAAACATTTGATCGCTTCGGCTGAATATGAGCAAGGCCAGGGTCAAAATTTGCCTAACAACTTGAATGCTTTTATCGAAAATCCAGACATTGATCCTTCAGAGGCGGCTGACGAAATCGTTAAACGCTCTGGTGAGTTCACCGAAAGCGGGGGGCAAGGAGTTCACACACTGGCCCATTTTGATTTGAAGTACGTTCCTGCTTTTGATAGGGCTCTGAACAATTTAGGTTCAGCATTGACAATGGCAATGAAAGATAGGCAGAATGCGGAGTCCATAAGAAAAGTGATTGAGGAGATTCCGGCATACGACGCAGAAAACAGTTTTGAAAAACGAGATTTGAAGTTATTCGCTGCAAGCCTGAATGAAGCTATACAGAAAGGAGAGATTTCTGACAAAACAGGTAAATTGGGAGCGGCTATCAAAAGAGTTACTGCCGTTCAAAGCAAGTTGGTTAGCTCGTATTTTGGCGATGACGCC
>CAJCIF010000267.1 GCA_903970355.1 Actinomycetota bacterium | reverse complement strand
ATTCAGCAGCAAGGACATTCAGCAGCAAGGACATTCAGCAGCAAGGACATTCAGCAGCGAGGCTATTCGATCAGACGATCCCTTCACGCATCGCTTTGACGGCGGCTTGGGTGCGGTCTGAGACGCAGAGCTTCTCCATAATATGGCGCATGTGCGTTTTGACTGTTTCAACACTCAATACTAAGCGATCGGCAATTTCTTGATTGCTGTTACCTTCGACAACAAGCGTCAGAACATCAAGTTCACGCTGAGATAAAGGTGAGGCATTTACAGTTGGTCGGGCCGGATTTTTTGGATCTGCCGGTGATACCGGCTTTGGTGCATTGTTTACTGATGCTTGCAATACACGGCGAGCAACAGCTGGATCCAACCACGCCACACCGTCAGCTACTGCCTTTATGGCACTAGCGAGATGATTGCTGGATACTTCCTTTAGACAATAGCCATCCGCACCGGCTGCCAGAGCAGCAAAGACATCGCGGTCATTATCATGAGAAGTCAGCATGATGATCTTTGTGGTTGGGCTTTCGGATTTTATGCGCACTGTGGCGTCTATACCATCTAAACCGGGCAAACCAATATCCATCAAGACTACGTTTGGCCGCTTTTCGATAACCTCTTTGACGGCAGTAACGCCATCTTCTGCTTCACCAATCACTAAAAATTCCGGGACATTTTCAAGTGTCAGCCTTAGCCCAACTCGGGTAATCTCATAGTCTTCCGCTATGAAAATGGTAATCGGACTGGTTGATTGTATGTCCACGGTCAATCTTGAACCCCAGCAGGTCTCAAATCATGCTGCCGGACTCAGCTGAGGGGTTCTTCCCCGCAACTTCAAATCCATTTTATCAGTTGGTTTCCCACAGGCTGCCGACAAAAGTGTACGTTATTCCTCGCATTATGGTGGTCTTGTTCGAGTGGCGACTTGGTTTATGTTCCGCATAGAAACCCCTTCCAAACCTGAGCGATTTTTTTTGACAGCCGCCACGCTTCTTGCCTTGGTAGCAATGCCGGTTGGAGCTGAACCGGAAAAAAATCCGTTAGATGAACAATCTCTTCAGACCCGCATCCTGTCGATGGCCAGAACTTATCTGCAAAAAGAACAGCTGCCTCAGGCTGAAAATCTGCTTTCTACCATGGTTGAGATAGAGCCGAAAAATGCGGAAGTGCATTTTCTCCTGGGCAAAGCCTTTCTGTTTGAGAAAAAATACAAGCAGGCACGCCATGAGCTCAGGTCAGCACTGCAATTGGCCCAGGATTCCTCACTGGAAAAGGAAATCAATCACTGGCTAATGGAGCTGCCGCCCAAATTCCAAAAGCCCCAGTTGACGGCCTGCCTTTGTGACGGCGAGACAGAGGGGAATTCGGCTCGCCTTTTCTATTTCTATGGCGATTGGGTTGAAGATGAAACGGAAACGAAACGAGTTATAGATAGTGCCGGACTGTCTGAAGCTGAGCAGTCGGCGCTTAAAATGGTATCGCTCCATAGTGAGGGCAGCCGGGAATTCTTTGACATATTCGGCATTACAGGCTTACCAACTCTTGTTCTAGTCGGACCAAAACGGGAAGTTGAAAATTCAGAAACGAAGAATATTGATCCCCAAAATTTGAAGCGTTGGCTTGCAAAAACCGACGAGCCCCGCAAAAAATAAGATCAAGTTTTTTCTTCGTGATATTCCATTTCGGTATTAACGTCCCAGATATTCTCTTTTGTCTTTATGCCGTTCAAGATGTTGTCTACAGCCACCATTGACGTGAGCATGGAGTGATCTTGATTATTGTACTTGTGCATACCGTTGCGTCCGACAAGAAAGAGATTTTCAAATTGATCGATGTATTTTTGCAGCTCGTCGAAGCGATCGTAAGTACCGAAATAACCAGGATAAGTTTTGGGCATGCGAATTACCATGGCATCAAGGAAATCCGCCTTGTCTGCGATTCCCATGCGTTCTAATTCGTCTTTGCACAACTCAATTGTTTTTGCATCGGAGAGATTCCACACCTCATCACCTTCATTGCAAAAATACTCAGCTCCCAACCACACCTTAGTGGGATCGGCAATCATGTAATCGCCCCAGTTGTTGTAAATTTGTAGACGTCCCATAAGAACGTCCGGTTCTTGTATGTAGATCCAATTATCGGAAATGAGCTTTTTTCCGCTTGGAGTTTCATCGAAAATTTTGAGGCGGTTAACGAGCACTCCAACTTCTACGAAATCTCTATAAACAAGACCGTCACCAATGGCACGCACATCTGCAGGAACATTGGTTTTGAAGTCTTGCACCAATTCTTTGACCGGCATGCTCGAGAAGAAGTAATCGCCGTTGTAGACTTTTTCTTCATTCGTAACACTGTCTTTGACGCGCACGCCAGTGATGCGATTTCCTTCAATCAAGATCTCTTTTACTTCTTTGTTTTTGTGGATTTCGCCGCCACGCTCTTCCGTTCTCTGGGCTGCTTCTTCCCACATACTGCCCGTGCCATGTTTCGGATAGAAGAACTGCTCAACTAATGAGGTTTCAGTGCCCTTCTGGCGCATGTCTCCTGCTTTGGCGAAAATCTGTTTGGCAGCGTGTGTTACGGCCTTGATAATGGACAGGCCTTTAATGCGCTGTGCACCCCAAGCGGCAGAGATTTTGTCACAAGGAATGCCCCAAACTTTTTCGGTATAAGACTTGAAGAATGTAAGGTAAAGCTCGCGTCCGAAGCGGTTTGTGATGAACTGCTCAAGATTTTCCTCCGGCTTAATCGGAAAAGCGGCCGAGCGCAAATAACTAAAACCAATGCGCATGCTTTTCAAAAAACCAAGATTGGTAAATGTTTCCAACTTCAAACTAATCGGATAATCAAAAAATTTGCGCATGAAGTAAATACGAGTACGGCGCTGCACAGCAAGCATGACGTTTTCGTCCTGGCTTGGATCGGCACTGGCTTTTGCCTCAACCGTGCGAGATTTATTCTGATAAGAAATTGTGTGTGATGTACCGTTGCCTTTTTCGATCGGCATTAAGCTCATCCACCAGTCCATAACGCGGTCGGATTTTGAAAAGAATCTATGCGGCCCGATATCGATGCGATTACCTTTGTAATTTATTGTTCGGGCCAGTCCCCCAATGACATCACTCTTTTCAAGAATGATGGGTTTGATTTTCGAACGGTGCGCAAGTTCATATGCTGCCGTGATCCCTGCCGGACCGGCGCCGATAATAATGGCCACACCCTCCGGCCCGCCGCCAGATTTCAAAGATTCCGTCTCCGTCATTATTTTCTCTTGCTCAGTAGGTCCGTTTTTCTTGCCATCTCCAGGCCGACTCAATCGTATCTCTTAAACTGATGTCTGGTTGCCAACCTAGTAAAGTTTTCGCTTTCGTGGCATTGGCCACAAGCGCCGGTGGATCGCCAGGCCGTCTCGGTCCAAATTTCTTGGCAATCGAGCGCTTGGTAACTTCTTCGCAGAGTTCGATCACCTCTAGTATAGTTGCTCCAATAGCCGATCCAAGATTGATAGCGGTAACACCAGGTTGTGCCTGCTTTTCAAGCAGAGACAGTGCATTGACGTGCGCCCTGGCGAGATCATCAACATGGACGTAGTCTCTCACACAGGTACCGTCGCGCGTTTCGAAATCGGTGCCATTGATTAGAATTGTTTCCTCAAGTCCGGCAGCTGCACTCAATATATTCGGTATGAGATGTGTTTCCGGATCGTGACTCTCGCCGATCGAACCATCGAGGCTTGCTCCTGCTGCATTGAAATATCTAAGAAATACAGAAGACCAACCAGCGCTATCAACAAGAGATTTCAACGCTTCTTCGATCATCAGTTTCGTCGTACCGTAAACATTGGTCGGCTTCTGAGAATGCTCTTCATCAATCGGCAGGTAGAGCGGGTTTCCGTAAGTTGCACAGGTAGAAGAGAAGACAAGCTTTCTTATCTTTCGCTTTTCCAAACACTCAAAGAGAGAAAGCGACTGCATGACATTATTTTGAAAGTAGCGAAACGGCTCTAGTTGCGACTCACCTACGTAAGCACTGGCTGCAAAATGCACTACTGCTTCAATTGGATATTTTGCCAGTATGCGAT
>CAJCIF010000266.1 GCA_903970355.1 Actinomycetota bacterium | reverse complement strand
TAACCCTTGAATATCGGAAAGAATCGCAAAGCGATCTCCTTCAAGAATGAGTCCCATAGCTATTCCGCCTACTGTCTCCAGGATCGGAACACCAGCATCCATTAAGGACAAGCTGGAACCGCAGGTTGAAGCCATGCTGGTTGAGCCATTGGATTCAAGCACTTCTGAGACAACTCGAAGCGTGTAAGGAAACTCTTGTAAACTCGGTAAAACCGGAATTAGTGCACGTTCTGCAAGAGCACCATGACCGATTTCTCGACGGCCCGGTCCGCGATTCGGCTTCACTTCACCGACGGAATAACCAGGAAAGTTGTAATGGTGCATGTAGCGCTTTTCTTTAACTGGATCGATTGAATCAAGTCTCTGAGCGTCTCCGCCAACACCCAATGTTGCAATCGAAAGAACTTGTGTTGTTCCTCTTGTGAAAAGCGCGCTGCCATGAGCTCTTGGAAGGAGAGTAGTCTCAACAGTGATCGGTCGAATTTCATCACAGCGGCGTCCATCTGCTCTCAAGCCTGTGTCCAACACTTGTGCTCGCATGAGCGCTGCTTCGTGCAGTTCTAAATCGTATGCAAGTTGCGAACCTGATACTTGTTTTAAAGGATTGTCTTCCGGCAATTCGGCAATGGCTTCTTTAACTGCAGTGGAAGCCTCTTCTACTAGTTTGCTTCGCACAGCTTTGTCGGTGACACCATTCATAGACGCCTTGTATTTTTCGGTAGAACGTTCCTCTATAAGGCGCTTTAACTCTTCATTTACGACAGGAGCATCAAATTCCTTCTTGACAATTCCGAGCTGTTCAATAATTTGTCGTTGTACTTCAACTTGCTTCTTTATAAGTTGATGGGCGTAATCAATTGCTGCCAGTACATCCTTTTCGCTTACCATCCGAGCGCCTGCTTCAACCATCATGATCGAAGATTCAGTGCCGGCGACAACGAGATCTAGATCAGATTCGGTTATCTCGGCATAACTGGGATTCACGATAAATCGGCCGTTGAGTCTACCGACTCTTACCGCTCCAATAGGACCTTTAAATGGCAGGCCGGCTAATCCTATGGCAATAGAAGCACCAAGCATGGCGAGGGTGTCTGTCGGATTGTCCTCATCCGCGCTCATGGCAGTTGCCATAATTTGCACGTCTTTGCGATAACCTTCTTCGAATAGAGGTCTAATCGGTCTATCGATCAGCCTACTAATAAGAATGGCTTTGTCAGGAGCTTTGCCTTCACGACGGCCAAAGCTGCCTGGCACTCGGCCGACGGCATAGAGTTTTTCTTCGTAGTCGACTAGTAGGGGAAAATAGTCGATTCCTTCGCGAGCATTTTTGCTCTCGGTGCAGGTGACAAGCACCATCGTGTCACCGCAATAAATTTCGCAGGCACCGGATGCCTGTTTTGCCATCCGTCCCGTTCTGACAGTAATGGTTTTGTTGTCTAGTTGAAAACTAGTCTCAAAGTGCTTATTAGCTAATTCAGTTTGCAAGAGTCGATTCCTCTAAACTAATGGGTTTTACGAAGGGTGCCCAGTCGACACCATCTACCTGTCTCAGAAGAACGACAGAGCAAATGTTTGAACAAGAGAAGTTGACTGAAGAAGTACGCTTGGCAATGAGTTCTGACTGCGCAAGTGCCTTCTGACGGCACCATAAATTTGCGCAGATTTAGCGGCGCAGACCTAGACGCTCAATAAGGGCTTTATAGCGTTCTTGACTTTCCCGTCCAACATATTGCAACAGTCGTCGTCTTTTGCCGACCATCATCAGCAGTCCGCGTCGACTGTGGAAATCTTTGGAATGGGTTCTAAGGTGCTCGGTGAGCTGGGTGATGCGATCGGTGAGCATGGCGATCTGAACTTCAGGAGATCCAGTGTCTTTTGGATGTACCTTGTATGTCTCTATGACTTCTTTCTTTCTTTCTGCTAACAGTGGCATTGAATATTTAACCGTTCCTATTTAGTTCTGACTTTTTTGAGCCTACAGATGATAACACAAGCGAACGCCCTGCCGCCCTTTTCGGGTTATCGACGCTTTATAAACGCTTGCAAAGTGGGAGGGCTGAATCCCTGCCCTTTTGGCGTGGTTGCGTCTGTTTATGGAAATTTCATTCTACGCATCAGTGAAGTAGGTAAACAAAAAGCGACGACGATGCCCGTAAGACATCGCCGTCAAAATAGTTAATAGGTTAGAACTAAGGTTTTTGCAGTTCCGGCTTCCATTCATCAAGAATGGCGCCTTCAATCGGGCAGACCGACAAGCATGCACCACAATCGATGCAGGTGCTGTCATCAATGTATGTGTATTTGGTGTTCTTTGTATTCAATTTGCCGTCGGCCCAGTGGATGCATTCAACTGGACAGACAGGAATACAATCGGCAATTCCTTCGCAAAGGTCCGCGACGATGGTGTAGGACATCTGGCAAACTCCTTAATAGCTCTTGATAGCTCCTTGTTAGTAAGATCCTAGCGGATCTTCTTTTAATTAACCACGATGCTCGATCGCGGTCGAGCTAAGTATATTCGGTTCCGGTTATTTCTTAACACTAAATTCCGCGCTGGCCGTGCGTCTTCGGCATCTTTTTTGGGAATGGCTCTCAATTGCGTTCTGAAATTTTTCGGAATTTTAGATCGCTCTCTAACAAACGAATGCAGGACCTGTCATGTTTTTCTTCGGAATTTTTCTCAATTGTGTTCTCAATTGCCATAGGAAATCGGTCAAAATTTTTTGTTGGTATGTCTAACAATTTTCTCTATTTAGCGCCTGACTTCACCTCGAAAAATGGCATCAGGCCAAGTAGTCCAATTCGTAATAAACTTGCCCAAGTTTCGATTTCTAAGGATTGCGGCGGCATGGCAAACAGCAAAGTAAACATATTCAAAACGAACGGCCAATTGTTTGGCTATTTTGTAGATCCAAAAGTCATTTCGTACCAACAAGGCGAGTACGAAATTCGAGGAAAATTCTTTCTTACAGACGATCAACCCGCTAAAAAACTTGAGTTCAATCCCCAAGCTCTTCCATATCAAGCTGATCTCTCCGAACTCAGCGTTCAACACAAGAAAATCAACTTGGTCTACGTTCAACGCGGCCGCCAACCAGTAATCATGACCGGCTCCGCCAACGGCCCAGCAAAAGTCTATTGAAATGTACTTGCGAAAGTCACTCTTGCGGATTCTTCCAGTTCTGACTTTCGCTTTTATCCCTTTTCTTCTCTCAAGTTGTATTAGTAACCCGCGAACCTTTGTTCACGGCGATGTTGAAGACGTTATTGTTGTAACCAAAGTGCCTATTAAGAAGGAGCAAGAGATCAAAGCCGCTGACGTTCAAAGGTTAGTGGCCAGTCTTAATCAAGCAGGTCCCTATTTTGTCCCCTGGTCCTCTTTCGTTATATCTCCGCAATTTGCAAAAATCGATCTGCCCGAAGACCACGTACTCGAAGACAGTGACCTGTTCAAAATGTACGAGTACTTAAAAACGCATAACCAAGTTTTTTTCGCGGCGAAAGATATAAAGAAAGGAAATCCCATAATGCCTAATGACCTTGCTTGGGAGTACAGGCATGGCCCTAACAATTACGACCACCCCCGCATGGAATTATGTGAGGCAAAAAGAAACATCAGAAAGGGCGAAGATATCACTGCTGACATGCTAGGTCCGGAATGGCATGAAATCTCGTTCGCTAAAAGGCTGATCAAAAAGGGCGAGGTTCTTGACCCACAACTTGAGCCCGAACTCTTTGAATGCAAGGTGGTCAAAAACTGCGACCCCAACAGTTTCGACGTACCTTCAAGTGACACTTATGAGTTGCATGTCGCCGCAAAAGATATTCAAAAGGGCGCACTTCTTTTGGAAGAGGACGTGCGTGACAATCCAAAGAATGGACCACCCTACGGCATACCGGTCTATCAACAAGTCGTCATGCCGGTGGTGTCAATCAAAGCTGGTGAGGTGCTCAAACCCGAATACTTCATGCTAGCAAAAGTTCCACGAGACTCGATGATAAAGACCGACATAACTAAGATTGAATCCCTCACCACCGGACAGCCACGCTGTTTCACCCACGACATAGAAGCCTGCCAACTACTCTCCCTAGACGAAACTACCACCGTAAAAGAAGAGCAAGCAAGAGCCAACCACAAAACATTAGCCCCGAACCCACCCGCCGGCGAAAACCGTGCGGAGAAACGAGCGCAGCGAGCGCCGGAGCACTTAAAAAAGATAAGGTAGCCCCAAAATGAACCAACAGCAAAGCAAGCCTACGGCGAGGAGCCGTGGCGCAGCGCAGCGCCAAAAACGTGCGGAGTAGGCGACGGAGGAGCCGCCCACCAAAATGAACCAACAGCGAAGC
>CAJCIF010000265.1 GCA_903970355.1 Actinomycetota bacterium | reverse complement strand
GGATTGTGCGACACCGCCGTTAAAACTCCCAAATTCAAGCTGTTCGAACAATGGATAGATTTTCCTTGTGTGCCAAAGTACACCGGCAACGCCAGGTTGTTGGGTGGCACCGATTATGGTGATGGCAATAGCGATGGTCGCGTTTTGTCCCAGAGCTTTCTGGCCCAGGAAGATAAAGATACGATTTTGAAATGGTACGCCGATGCGCTTGCATCTTACGGTTGGAAGGTGCCAAGCCGTTTACCCAACGTGAACCAGATTAATGCATCAAAAAGCGGGCAAAGTTGTACTATTGAAGCCTCCTCCAGCTCGCAAGCCGGATATAGTTCAAAGGTGCGAATTGTCTATAGATATGGGAAATAAGCGACAGAGTAACAGGCAAAAGCTGTTTCCTTTCTCTGTCTTTGTTCTTTCCAGTCTTTTCTTTCCAATTCATGCTGCCTTTGCTGTATCGCAAAGTGATGCAGCTTTGTTAGGCCAAATTGAAAAAGAAGTGCAAGCGGAAAGCATTGCCGCTCCCACTTACAAACAAATACAAGAGCTGGTTGAGCGTTATCCCGACGATGATCACATAAGAGTTTTACTCGGCGATTGTCTGGATAGTCTTGGTTTGCCCAGCCAGGCAATGGAACAGTACGAAGCAGCAGTTCAATTGGGTCCGAATGATCCTAAGAGTGTCGCTGCCCTAATTAAAGCCAAATTCAGGCGTGGCTATCCGGACGAAGCTGAGAAACTTTTAGAAACGGCCAGAAAACGCTTTCCGGAGAGTCCCGATCTTGATTTTTGGACTGCAAATTTTTTGTTCTCCAAAAAAAATTACGATGAAGCGGAGAAGCTGTATCTGAAAGCAATTCATGCCGGTACGCCGATTCCTGGCTTACCAACCGCATTAGCAAACATGAGGTTGATGTCCAGGCAATATAAAATCGCAATTGCTCTAGCAGATCAAGACTTAGAAATTGATCCAAAACTATTTGCGGCCCTGGAAATAAAAGGGTTGGCACTGGTTAAGCTTGGAAAATACGATGAAGCTTGCCCGCTTCTCAAACAGTCATTTGATGCCCACAGAACTAATCAAGAATTGCAAATCGCATATGTACGGTGCCTGTTGTGGAAAGGGGATTATGTGCAAGCACTTCGCCCGGCGCTCGTGCACTTGTCTGCAACAGCAAGTGAATATACAGATCCTTTTATGGCAAAAAAGTTAGTGTCCTCCATCATCGGCCACTTGAATGAAAAACAAATCAAAGAAGGGATTGCGGAAGTATCGAAGTATCCCATGTTCAATATGCGCTCGAGCTTTCATTTTGCGCTCGGAGACCTTCTCGATCGGCGCAACTTCCATGCATTGGCAATTGAACAGTATCGCGAAGGGCTTTCGTTATCTCCTCAATTTGGGCGAGGCTGGTACCGTTTGGGATTGGATCAAGAGACGGTATTGCGCGATTACGACGGCGCTCTTGTATCCTATAAGAAGGCAGTGCAATATTGCCCGCGGGATACCGAGGTGGCTAATCACTTCACTCGTTTGCAAAGTCGAATAACCAATCGCAAAGAAGATCTCGCCTGGCTGATGAAGGATAAACTCAAGCTAAATGATTTACTGAGGAAGTAGAAATGAAGATTCGAAGCAGCGGTTTGATTGCAATCTTATTTTTCACGCTAATCCAAATGCCACCGGTTTCTGCTGCCGATCCCAGTGTACCGGCTACAACGGCTAAACCAGGATCTGTGAAACTAAACATGACCAAATCGGATCTGCAAATGAAAGCAGAGGGAAAACCGTTTACTGTTGAAGGAGAAGTTGTTGATGCCTGGTGTTATTCATCACACACAATGGGCACAGGCAGAGGAGAAAAACACAAGCCATGCGCACAAGCCTGCATATTAGGCGGCGTCAGCGCCGGTATTGTAGATGACCAGGGGACACTCTATATTGCCGCTAAACACGTTGGTTACGAGGGCTGTCAAAAAATGCTTCTCCCCCTGATCGCCAAACGAGTGAAAGCAACAGGTTGGCTTACCACCACCGGTGGTTGCAACCTCATGAAGATCCGTCAAATCGAAGAAATCAAACTGCCAAAAGTAAGCGCAGCGAAATAGCCCTGAAGTTTGTTCGCGTAGTACTTATGCTTTTGCCAATTCCGGCACATCATCTTTGGGGATTACTTCGTTGGCCGCTAGCCTGCCCCGATTCTCATTAACCCTGGTGAGCAGAAGAAGTCCGATTAGAAAAAAGCTTAGCGTTGTTACCAAGCCAAGCCGATAGTTATTGTGTGTCAAATATGTCACCAGTCCAAAGCTTAAAGCACCACATGCAGTGGCTAACTTAACTGCAAGTCCCCAAAGTCCAAGGAATTCACCTGATCTTCCTGGCGGTGAAAACTGAGCGACTACTGCTCGCCCGACCGAACCGCTAGCGCCAAGGGCTACACCGATCAAATTGGCGGCGATCCAAAAGTCAGATTTGCTTTGTGAGAGTATTGCCAGCAATATAGCTACTATCCAGATTGTAAGTGCGATTGCCAGTGTTTTGATTGAACCTATGCGATCCTGCAAGAATCCGAAAATTGCTGCTCCAATTGCGGCAGTCAGGTTAACTACCAGAATCATCGTCACTGAATCAATCGTCTTGAATCCCATGACCTCTTGGGCGTAAACCGATGCCAGGTGAATGATTGTCGTTGTGCCGCAGCTATAGACGAACAATGCCAAAAGGAAACTGAAGAGGTCACCGTAGACCCGGGCCTGTTGAATCGTTTGCCATAATCGTGCAAAGCCTATTCGAATGTGATCCTGCCCAAGTGCAGCCGGATCGGGTTTAGCGCGTTCGCGCAAGAATACGAATGTCGGTATGGATGCAAGCGCATAGAATGCCGCGCAAATAACTAATACAACTGGTACGAATTGAGTTGCAGTCTGCCCGATTGCTTGAGATCTTTGCATGTATGCAAAACACGTCCCGAGCGAAAGTATGCCTCCAATGTAGCCTGCCGCCCAACCAAAGGCTGAGATTTTGCCCATGTCGTTCTTGCTTGCGAGTTCAGGTAAAAATGCTGCAATCAAATCTTCTCCCGTACCGAAAGCTACTGTTGCAAAGAGAAGGATAGGTATTGCCAAAGAGACCATGCCTGGTCCGGCTAACGATAGACTTGCCGTCGCTACAACGCAGATTCCAGTGGAGCATAACAAAAGACGTTTTTTAGAAGCGGTAGCATCCGCGATGGCACCGATCACCGGAGCGGTTGCTACAACCAGCAAGCTAGCGGCCGAAATAACGAAGGTGAGTAGGAGTGTCGCTAATCCATGGTCTATACCCGGGGTACGTCCCGCTACCACACTTATGAAATAAGCGTTATAGACGGCTGTTGCAACAATAGTGCCATAGGTAGAATTGGCGATATCATATGAAGCCCAGGCGCATATTTCGCCGCGCGATGGAATGTTTGGGGCAACTTGCGTGGTCGTCATTACGTGGTTGTCCGAAGACACTACAAGGCTCTCCCTGAATAGAACAGTTTGTCGACAAACATAGGAGACCGATAAAGACTCTCAATTGTTACGGTGCTGATCGGATTGTGGCTCGGTAATTCCCATTGCAGTACATTCTTTTTATGATGCACCGCGGCCATTTCGAAGGAAGACAGGTAAAGTCGTCCAGGCTCGAAGCCGC
>CAJCIF010000264.1 GCA_903970355.1 Actinomycetota bacterium | reverse complement strand
AGATACATTTCACAAGGAGTGCCTTTAAGTTCTGGTCTTTGATCGAGTACAGCGGCGTGTGTAGATCCAGAATCAAACCAGACATCCATAATGTCTGTTTCTTTTATAAATTCGGTGGCAGAGCATTTCTCGCACTTTGTGCCTTTTTCAAGGAAGTAAGAGGCATCCTTTTCCCACCAGGAATCTGATCCTTCTTCATCAAAAATATCAGCCACTTTGTTGATACTCTTGGCAGTCATGATCGGTGTTCTGCATTTATCGCAGTAAAAAACTGGGATCGGCACACCCCAGGAACGTTGACGGCTTATGCACCAATCTGCTCTATTTTCTACCATGTTAAAGATACGATTGCGTCCCGAGTTAGGCAACCACTGCACTTCATCGATTGCTTTCAAGGCCTTGGCACGGAAGCCATCAACAGAAGCAAACCATTGTTCGGTGGCACGGAAGATAACTGGGTTTTTGCATCGCCAGCAATGCGGGTACGAGTGTGTATAACTTGAGTTGTGCAAGAGGGCATGTTTCTCTCTCAAGGTATTCAGGATTGCTTCTTGTGCCTTCTCGTAATGCATACCAGCAAATTGCAAGGCTTCATCAGTGTAGATGCCTCGTTCATTTACAGGAGATAGAACGCCAAGATTGTATTTAGCTCCAATTTCAAAGTCTTCAGGACCGTGTCCGGGAGCTGTGTGGACACAACCCGTACCGGCTTCGAGTGTAACGTGGTTTCCGAGAATGACGAGACTCTTGCGATCCGCATAGGGATGGAGAGCTTCGACATATTCAAGAGTGGCACCTTTAACGGTACCGAGTGTGGTGACTTCGGCCGGATCTAACCCAACTTTGGCAAGAAAGTCTTGCAATAGTTCAGTCGCTACGATTAGAACGCCATGTTCTTTCGATTCAACAAAGGAATAGTCGAACTCGGGATGCAGGGCGATACCGAGGTTGGCAGGAAGGGTCCATGGTGTCGTCGTCCATATTACGAATGAAACTGCTTTGCCTTGTGCAAACTTTGGCAGTTTCGAGACTGACGATTCAGCCACCCCAAACTTTACGTAAATCGAATGCGATTTATGATCCGCGTATTCGATTTCCGCTTCTGCAAGCGCTGTTTCGCAATGCGTACACCAATATACCGATTTCAGACCTTTATATAAGTATCCGGCGGCCGCCATTTCTCCGAACACCCGCAGCTGAGCTGCTTCAAAGTGCTTATCAAGTGTTATATACGGATGGTCCCAATCGCCCCAAACGCCCAGCCGTTTGAAGTTGGCTTCCTGCCCTTTCAAATTGTTGAGAGCAAATTCTCGACAACGCTTTCTAAGCTCAACGGGCGAAAGTGCATGTCGGCCGCCCTTAACGTCTTTGAGCACGGCAGTTTCAATCGGCAAACCATGGCTGTCGTATCCGGGCACGTAAGGCGCGTAGTAGCCGCGCAGTGCTTTGTAACGAGTAACGATGTCTTTCAGGATTTTGTTGAGGGCTGTACCAATGTGTATTTTGGCGGAGCTTAAATACGGCGGACCATCGTGCAACACAAACTTTTGTCCGTTCTTGCGTTTATCGACACTGCGTTGATAAACATTGATCTCATCCCAACGCCTCTGGGTTTCCACCTCACGCACAGCGCTATTGGCCTTCATGGGAAAGTCCGTCTGGGGATTATTGATGCTATAGGCCTTCGTCACGCTCATGTCTTCCTCTACCTTATCTTTAGGTATTTTCTTGTACTCTCGTTTCATACTTTGGCGCTGATTGTTCGTCATCCATGGCTCTAGAAAACAAAATGCCAACGCTTTTGCGCTGGCATCGAAAACTTCCGGGTTCATGGAGCCAGCCCTAACATAACCTCATAATAATGGCGTCGATAGTCGGCATGTTATTGAGAACCTCAGGGCACAAAGTTACGTATATAAATTGAAGAATAATCCGATAGCGTCCAACCGTCAATGTATTCCGCTCACGACTTAACTATTATTATTTCTGTTTAGTGTAGTTTTTAGTACACTGGAGGCGTGTTTTCGCCTTACAGTCTGCAAGTGACGCGGCAACTTATTTGGTGATCCTTTGAAAAAAGAAAGAAAGACTGCTTTCCGAGCGGCGCTTGAGGCCGGCAAGCTTATTCTTGAGAGAGTCGGAGACAAGCACAAGATCGATTACAAGAGCCCATTTAATCTGGTAACCGATGTCGATAAAGCTTCCGAAGCCCTGATTCTCGAAATTATTCGCTCCGAATTTCCGGAAGATGAGATTCTTGCCGAAGAAAGCGGCGCCTCAAAACAAAAATCCAGTCGTCTCTGGGTAATTGACCCAATTGACGGCACCACGAACTTTGCGCATGGCTATCCGTTCTTTTGTGTCTCGATCGGTTTAGTAGAAGACAACGAACGCATATTAGGAGTGGTCTTAAATCCGGTCGCAGACGAATTGTTTTGGGCTGAAAAAGGTGGAGGCGCCTTTTGTAACGATGAAGAAATCCGTGTATCTTCTGTGCCACATCTTAACGAAAGCCTGTTGGCAACGGGCTTTCCACCAAACACGGCTCACGCGGAACGGACCAATATGGAACAGTTTCAAACGCTTACGAGTTTGTCTCATGGAGTAAGGCGCGATGGTGCGGCTGCCCTCGATATCTGCTTTGTTGCCTGCGGCAGGTTGGATGGATTCTGGGAAAGAAAGTTGTCACCATGGGATGTCGCTGCGGCAAGCCTGATTGTCGAAGAAGCCGGCGGCAAAGTAACTGATCTATCAGGCAAAAAATTTGATCTAAGAGAAGGACACATTATTGCTTCCAACGCTCTTATTCATGAAGAAGTAGTTGGTGCGTTAGCAGAACAGTTACATGAGGTTGGAAGTTGACAGAGCATTTATCAGTTTGTTTTGTTTGGCACATGCACCAGCCGCTCTATAAAGATCGGCTTACCGGGCACTATCTCATGCCATGGGTGCGACTGCATGCCATTAAAGATTATTTGGACATGGTTGAGATTTTGGACGATTTTCCGAAGGTACGCCAAACCTTCAACCTTGTGCCATCGCTAATGGAACAAATAGAAGATTATGCGCACCACAATGCGGTGGATGAGCAGTTGTTGCTCACCTGCAAAGCACCAACCACCTATACCGAAGCGGATAAATTATATCTGCTTACCGAATCATTTCACGCCAATTACGATCGGCAAATAGCTGTCCATCCGCCTTATCTAAGGCTCTATGAGAAGCGTGCCGCCTGCATAGAAGCCGGACATTCCTTAGAACATATGATTCATGATTTTACCGATCAAGAATTCGCAGACATGGCAACCTGGATGAACCTTGCCTGGTTCGATCCACTTTGGCGCGATCGCATTAAGGGACTTAAAGAGCTAATTGCACAAGGCTCTAATTTCACTGTCGAACAACGTCAATCTCTCATTGAGATGCAACGGGAACTCATGCGTCAAATCTTGCCAGTATATAAAGCACGGCAAGAGAAAGGGCAAATCGAAGTTACAACCACGCCTTATTACCATCCGATTTTACCCTTGTTGATAGATTCGAATGCCGCGAAACTTTCCAACCCTTTATGCACCTTACCGAAAAAACTCTATTTCCATCGAGAAGATGCAATCCATCAATTGGAAGCTGGTCTGAAATCATATGAAAGCGCGATGGGAAGAAAGACTCGCGGAATGTGGCCATCTGAAATGGCTTGCAGTCCAGCTGCACTTGAGTTGATCGCAAATACTGGTGTGCAGTGGGTTGTATTAGACGAAGCAATTTTGTCTCGCACAACCGGTAACTATATTTTTCGGGATGAGCACGGCAATCTAAACAGCGCCGAAATATTGTGCCAACCCTATGACTTTTATGTAGGCAATCAAAAGGTCACGATATTCTTCCGAGAAGTCGTTCTTTCGAACGAACTCAGTTTCTCATATGGCGGCAGAGGTGTGATTGAAGCGGCGACAGCAATGTATATGCGTCTCAAGCACGTCCAGCAAAGATTGTTCAATTGGGACCGCGAGGGTGTAATTGTTATTGCACTCGATGGCGAAAATTGCTGGGAAACCTATGAACTGGACGGTAATCCATTTTTGCGCGAACTTTATCGACGACTTTCGGAAGACAGCACGTTTAACGTTTGTACCGTAAGTGATTATCTGGAAAGAAATCCGCCAACGGCAAAGCTCTACAATGTGCACAGTGGCTCATGGATTGGCTCGGACTTTCACATTTGGATTGGCGATCCGTTCAAAAACAAAGCCTGGGATCTCTTGGGTGAAACACGCAACTTTCTCGTTGAATATCTGAAGAAAAACTCGGTATCTGAGGACACACAGAAACGGGCCTGGGAAGAAATCTACGCAGCGGAGGGAAGTGATTGGTTCTGGTGGTTTGGAGAGCCGAACAATTCCGCACATGATTCGGTTTTCGATCAGCAGTTCAGGCTGAGGCTTCAAAACGTTTACACAATTCTGGGTGAGAAGTATCCGGTTGAGTTAGACAAGAGTGTTACCGAGCTAGTTCGGGCAGAAATGCCTCCGGTTGTAGCAATCTCGTAAGAGATAATGATTATTCGTTTCGTATTGCTGGTTTGTATCCTTGCGTCTTTCCAAACAGCAATGTTTGCCAAAGAGACGAAAGATCTTGGTGACACGCCTGACTTTCTCGTGCACGATTCCAGAAATCCAGCCGTATGGATCAAAAAATATACTGAAAAGATCAAAACCAACCCGAAAGATTTCGTTTCTTACTATCACCGTGGACGGTGTTATATGGACAGTAAAGAAAATGCTAAAGCAATTGAGGATTTCAATACCTCCATACGTCTTAATCCACGCAACAAGCCAAGTAAAGAACCGATTTCAGATTACGATGACGGACGCACGTATTTGAGTTTTTGCTACCAGCACTTGGCCCTCATTTACCTGGCACAAAATCAATTTCAAAAGGCCGTTGATACAGCTACATCGGCTATCAATTTGAGACCGGATTACGCAATGAATTGGAGAACAAGAGCCAAGGCGTATATCAAACTTGGCAAGAACGAAAATGCCGAATCTGATAACAAACGAGCGTTTGGTCTTGTCCATTCTCCGCTAGAGGGGTATTAGTTAGATATGAACCTCATTCAACTAGCATGTCTTATCTTTGCCATCTTAGCCAGTGTGCTGCCAGCTCAAAGTAGCGAAGGCAACGCATATCGGCTCGAGCAGATTTCTAATTTTTCAGGTCCCATGATTATTCAAATGAAGCCGGGCCGCTTCAAATGTACCTGCGTCAAGCAAGACATGGATCTTATAGCCATTGAACCTGATAATCGCGTCCAAATAGTAAATAGAAAGACCAAGCAAATGGCTTGGGAAGATATCGATACCTGGGTTAAAAACGGCGCACCTACATTGATACTACGCCCGTTTGTTTACTTAAAACAAACGCGTCCATTGCATGAAACAAAAATAGCCGGAGTCGACTGCGTGGAAAATTCTAGGGCGGCTTTTATGCGTGATGTTCAACTAAGTGAGTATATGCAAAAGGTTGTGCTTGGCGTTTACAGACTGGGCATAGATTCGCGATTGCTTCCAGTTGTTATTTGGGATACCACCATTAATGGCCAGAACAAGTACAAACGAATCGATACGTCCAAAATTGAACGACTCAAACCAAGTGAGGTCAAAATCGCTTACGAGAAGAACTTTCCGGAAGTTCCACTCATGTCAATTATCAAAATGGACGATGCCGGTATGGCTATAGACATTCTGGACAGTTTGGCACCCGTTCACGACAAGTCTAAAAAGAAGTGATGGGAATTTCCCCATTAGCTATGTCACCGCATTGCCACTCATAGCACAGTTCAATCTACTCATCGAAAAGGCACATGTGGATCGGTGCTAATTAAAGGAGTAGACCAATGAGTGGATTGGATTCAGGCGTAACACATACCGAGCCGGATAAAGCAGTATGCGAGCAGAAAGCCATAGAAGCATGCTCAAAGATGTTGGCTGAAGATGAACGGCTATACGGAAAAAAGCAAATCGACAACTTGCATGTTCGCCCGAATGATCTAGGCGCGGCGGTTGGTGTTTATGTTGTCGGACCGGATGCAGCAAAGTTGCTGGGTGAAGAAAAGGTTCGGCAGATTGGACAAGGCACTATTTTATTTGCTGGTGCACCACTATATGGTATTGGCGATCAACTAAAAAATGGCATTACACATCCTGTTGAATCTGCAAAAGACACAATTACTAATGCTTTAGGCGGTGCCGCAGTCGGTTTGGTGGAAACAGTTGCCCCTCCGATTGGACTGGGAGTGTTAGCTGTCGGTTCGGCATTGGGCCTTGCAAATGGTTCGAATGAACTATTTGGGAATGAACATAAAGAACGTAATACAAGATTTTCGAAGGCAATAAGTTCAATTGGTCATTTGGACAGTGTCGGACTTGTTGCGAGCACGGACGTAATGAGAAACGAGATCACACCGCCAGTCGCTAATGCTGCTGTTGATCTTGCCACGACGGCATATGCATTTAAAGCTGGAAATGCCCTGAGTAGAGATGCAGCCCTTCACCTGCCGAAAGTCGATATTTCGGCTCCAATAGAAACAGCCAATAAAGTGCTAAAAGATGTGCAAACGGAAATACAAAAGTTTGTTGGTGGTAGACAGCTTAATTTTGCAGTTGCAAATTCTGGCGAAAATTTTGCACCAGGTCCGTATGCACCTTTCCATAAGCAATTTGAAGAGTTGGTGTCATATTGCAAGGCTGGTGATAATGGCTCTGAAAGAAGGAATCCCGGAAGTGACGCTGATGCACATGGGTGGAAGGAAAGAAAAAATGGTGAATTGTACAGACCTATGACACAAGAAGATCGGGATGCCATACACACTCAACCTCCGAGTGATTCTGGATGGTCGATTGTTGAAGGATCTCCTATGACACTTTGGCAACGCCATGACAAACGCACAGGCATCACGGAGTACTCCTGCCCTTCACGATTCTTTTCGCTTTGCGACAATCGGACGCATCTTTTTTATAACGCTGCGAAAGACGAAGTAACTTCCCGGCCCTGGTCATTTCCGAGCGAGATGGAACACTTAAAAAAGGCAGACGTTCTAACGAAAGAGAGCGATCGTTTCGTACGAAGTTCTCATGATTGGAACGGTCCTCATACAAAACACTAGGGCCATCAACCGCGCTAAAATAAGATTCTCCTGAGAACTTCTTTGCGAGGATATGGGCATGAAAAAGCAGATGTTAGGAGCGCTAGTTTTAATTGCCCTGGCAGCTCTTATTCTAGCCCCGTTTGCAAGGGCATATGATAGTCCACATCCGCATTTGACTGAGGCACTAACCCTGGATCACACAGAAGGCAAGGCACCACTTTCCGTTCGAATCGTAACTCCAAAGGAATTGCAAGAAGCATGGGACGACTGGGAAACGAAAAACGTGCAGCGAAACAAATGGGGAGACCAATTTTACATTAGTTGGGGTGACGATAGCGGCGTGGGTGACTCCGCTGTCATCGGTGTAAAACCAGCCGACCAACCGAACCATACGGCTGGATATCACGTCTATTCGAAGCCCGGCACCTATACCGTTAGGGCTGGCTTATACGATATCTCGCCCACTGACGCGCACAGGTTCTACTGGCAGGGTCAAATTGTTGTCACCGTGCATTAGGTCTTTCGCCTCTAAAGGCTCGCTCCAGTTTTGATATCTGCCCAGAAACTTGTGGGCTTCCGCATGTGATACCAACACATCTCTCAGGGCTGCGTCCTTCTCGCTGGAAGGCAATTCAAAATCGATAAAGAAACGATAGTGCCACGGAGTTTCTGGTATAGGACGAGACTCGATTTTCGTAAGGTTTATCTCTAGCTCGGAGATTGCTGCCAGTAATCGTGCCAATGAACCCGGTTCGTGAGCCAATTGCACTGCAAATGTCACTTTATATGGGGCTGGGCAGCCGTTGAATTCAGTGTTCATCGAATGAAACTTTCGTTTGCCGTTACCGTTAGGCACACTAAAGTCGATTCTTCCTTGTTTGCTTACGATACCGAATCTGGTGTTGTTGCCTTCATGGTCTTCGACATTCTCTTTCAACACAACCAAACCGGCTTCGTTTGCTGCGTATTCAGAACCGATTGCAGCAAGATGCTTATTGCCTGATTCCCTCACAAAGAGAGCCGAAGCGCTAGTGTCCCAAAATGGAACAGGTCTTGCTTCGGGCAGTGATCTGAGGAAATTTCTGCATTGATCGAGAGCAGCTGGATGCGAATATATCGCTTGCAGTTTTTCGGGATCACTGCCGGCAAATCCAATTAACTGATGACGAACGGGCAAAAGAATTTCTGCCTCGATAGCAACATCGAGTTTCCACAAAAAGTCGTAATTGCCTAATATCGAACCAACGGTAGAGTTCTCTAGTGGAATTGCACCGAAATCGCATTCACCGTCATTGACACTGTTGAATACTGCTTCGAAGTTTTTAAGCGATACAAATTCGACTTTATGCGCAACAGAACTCTGTTGCACAAATACAAGACAAGCACGATGGCTGAAAGCACCAGGCTCTCCCTGGAAGCCAATTCGAATAGATTGCACTTAGACTACCGCCACAACGACTGGGCTAGTTTACCATTGACTACTGTAACTAAGTTTTCAGGCTACCTTAGACGAAATCTAGATTGGTTTTGATGGGGACGCAGATCCTAGCTGTTGCGGCGTTTTGCCGAAGTTCCAACTGCAACCTACAAGAAAGTTAAAGGGTAACAGATAGCGAGTTCCCTGAAATGGACTGCCTAAGTTCGTTGCCTCACGATTGTTTAAAAGGTTCTGGATGCGCAGATCTATAGCGTCTGGGAAGTAAGGATGACTCCTCTTTAACTTTTGGGGTATTTTAAAACCAGTACTGAAGTTAAAGGTGGCAAGAACAGGTGTACGGCTGGCATGCGGCGGATAAGGCGGTACAGGCAAATCGTTTTGCAAGCCACTCAAAAATTGAAAATCTGCTAACGTCCACCAGCCAAACCTCGTTGTATAGCCTAAACCGGCGTTAAGAGAGATGCGGCGATCGTGATCCGGATACTTCTGCTCTACAGGTGTAGTTTGAATGTCGTATATGCCACCTATGACTTGTTTGGAGCCTCTTAGATAGGCTACCGCTATAGTGTTTGAAACAAAACCATTCCAACCATAACCACGCTTATCCGGCTTCAAATCAAAGCGATTTTCAACACCATACGCTTCTTGCTTATCCACGCTCTGCCGGTTGTATAGGGTGGTATTGCCGATCACACCGGAGTCACCGTAATTCTCTAGTGTTTTGTAAAAAAGATTGCTTCTTCCGACAAAGCGCGGTCCAATTTGACGCTCTAAGCTGGTATCGATCAAATGTCCACGCGTTGCTCGCATTGGTCTGATTGTGCCGTTGTAAACGTTTTCAACAAGTCCGTTGAAATAGCCATTCACGAGACCTCCAGCTACACTCGGTGGTGTCGAAAATATATCGACGTTTGGTGGCATGAACAGATCTGAATACGAACCTCTAATGACTGTGTTTTTGTCTAGTACGAAAGATCCGCCATATCGTCCGCTTACCTGCGCATCCGTCACACGTTGAGTTTGGAATGGTTGAAGATTGAACGGCGCAGCGCCAGGAATGCTTGCGATCGCATCAGCAACCTGCATGGTATTTCCAAATACACCGTGATAAACATCGACACGCACACCGGCATCAACAGTTAGTCGTTTCAAAATGCCTGTTTGTGGTCGCCATGTATCTTGAAAATAGCCGCTCTGCACATAGCGGAAGCCATGGTATTTACCCATATTTTTTGTAAATTGCGGTCCGCCTGGTGCGTTTGTGAATGGACTAATTACGGCTCCGTATGGAGCTGTCGTGCTGGTTGGATCATTATTGAAATATGTGCCGCTGAAATCGGTGTAGACAGGACGTACTTCGCTTAAGAAGCCCAACTTGAGAAAATGAGTTTTGTGAAAAGTCTTTCTGAGATCTCCTTGTGCCGAAAAGATGTAATCGAAGCGAAGAGCTTGCGGTGATACCGATTGAAACGGTTGGCCTCCATTTATAACTGGAGTTGGATCAAATGCGGTTCGACTGCGGAAAGTTTCCCAATAAACAGCATTCAAAATGTGCAGATTACCTTCATCAAAAAATTTCTTGAATTTGTGTTTGTAATTGACGATGACGTAATCCGTTGCATCCTGCTGGTTTTCATTGACTCCGGCTGCTGCAGATGTGCGAGAGATTGGCACTTGAAAAAGCGTATGGTTGATACCAAGCGTCATGCTAATAACGTCTTGTTCCGAAATCGTGTACTGCAATTTTGTAAGTGAGTTGATATCCCAGCGATTGTTATGGGTGTAGTCCTTCACAGGAGGTGACTGCCCAATTGCGCTGCCTCTAAAAGCTCCCGATGATTCAATGCGCAGTCTGTAAAGCGGATTATTCGGATCTTGGCTGAAGGCCGTGCTGCCGCTGTACCAGAGATTGCCGGCAAGCGGATCGCCCAATTGATTACCGTATTGGAAATTA
>CAJCIF010000263.1 GCA_903970355.1 Actinomycetota bacterium | reverse complement strand
GTTGGATCCAGCGCCACTTCTTGCAAACTTGTGAGGTGATACAAACTCGTCACTACAAGCGAATCTTCAATGAGTTCACGCTTTTGTTTCAATTGATCGTGAGTAAGTGCCATAACTGGAACTTTGAAATGCGGCTCCAACTCAGCCAGTACGACAGGATGGAAATCTGGTGCGTTATCGACAACAAGAATGCGTTTTACTTGCCGCCGCCCTAGATGATTTTTGATTGATGATTCAATTTGCTCGCGCGTGTAACCGAGATCTGCCGCTTGCGCAAGAAAATAGCGAAAGAGGGAGTCGAGACTTTCCTGTCCCTTTTCATGGGCAACTGCAACCTTTTGCAGAACTTTGACGCCACTACCCTGCCGAATTTCTAAAAGACCAATATCGGCAAGTTGGTTGTATGCAGAATTGACGATGCCATGGTGAATGCCAAGGCGTTGTGCCATTGCTCGAATGCTTGGCAGTTTTTGATTGCCTGCCAGCACGCCTGATGCGATCAATACGCCAATTTGCTCCACAATCTGATCCCGAATCGGGACCGGACTGTCCTTGTGAATTGAGAGGTTAACCGAGGCTGGCAGCATAGATTGAAGCTTAGCGAACAAGTTTGCGATCGTCTACTTGTCATACCCCTGGCCCTTGAAAGTGCGATTTGGGGGCGGTTTTGCCCATTTTGATATACGAATTTTATTAAGGAGCCCCGTGACCGGAAATGCTTATCCTGCTTAGGTTTGCAGTCCATTCGCTCGAGCTCCCTTCCGGCGCCCTCGTGATCCTACGCTTGCCTTAACTGCCAGTTTTTCTAAACTCATAGGCAGGAAGCAAAGTATTCCGACAGCTTTCAAACCAAGGAAATTCCGATGGGCTTCGCCCTCAAACAACACATTCACGAAACAGACGCATTATGCGCTGAGTGCTGCGCGCAATTAGCTAAAGACTCTCAGCCCATTAGCTTTATCGGCAAGCTCGTCGAAATGCAGCATGACGTCAGCGACTTCGTCTTCGGATTTTTCGGTAAAGCAGAAGCGCCGCGTCCATATCTTGAAGAAGATAGACTCGGACCCCTTACCAAGCCCATTTACGACGAAATTGTTGAACCAGAAAGCGTAATTGAAACGCGTACGGCTGAACAACCGCCGCGGCAGATAGAAGCCCGCGAAGTTCCACAACCAGTTCCATATCCAGAAAAAGTTGTACTGCCGCCAAAGCAACCTCAAGATTGGCAAAAATTCTTGCGCAGTTCATATTTCGCTGAAAAACTTCTCAGCACACAAGCGAAGCCACCTAAGCAAGTAGATCAGAAAGGGCGCTACGTTCGCGACTGGGCTGTTATTTCCGAGCGCATTTCTCCAACAAAGGCGCAAGCGAAAACCAAAACTCCTGCTGGTCCACATTTTACGGATGAACTGCAAGAAAGTCTTGAAGAACAAATTAAAAGAGAAAGCGCACTACCGATAGTAGCCGAAACACTTGCAGAACACGGAACACCTGCCGAACACGAAGCAGTTGAAGAACATAATTTCGATCCAAATGCCGAACCAACTTTCTTGATACCAGATGATCATGGGTTATCGCTGGATGCACATAAAGAAAAATTGCCCGAAGTAATTCCAGCAAAACCACTTGCACCATCTCGCTCTGATCATCCCTGGCGACAGCTCTATCAGCAAGAAGTAGCACTAGAAGAAGTTCTTGTTTCAGAACCGAAATTGCCGGCACGAAGACCAACGCACAAGCATAACCATGATGGTAGAACACTTTGCGAAGAGTGTTTGATTCAGATGGTTTCTCCCGGCAGCAAAACGTGGGCTGAAGTTCGCGAGAACGCGCTTGTTGTTGCAAGAGCAATCGGTATGGGTGCAAAAGCGATTGGCATAGGCGTGTTCGGACTGACAATGTTCTTCGCATCCGTTTTCCCAGAGGCAATTAAACCGACAACACCTGAAGAAGCAGAGTTACTCAGGAAAGATGAAGACGAAAGAAAGAAGAAAAAAATAGCGGCAGCAGAAGCAGATCGTGCTCGGTGGGAAGCAGAGCGCAGCGCCAGAGAGCTTGGTGCTAAAGCAGGTACAGAAGAATTCTTCGCTGATTATGCCAGACGCAAAGCCGATACCGAACAGTCCCGCAAAGAGTGGGATGACAGCCGCGCCAAGTTCGAATCCGAACGCAACCGGCAAGATGACCATGAACGTACAGAAGAAAATCGCTTTTGGGAAAAATACAATAGACATGTTGAGCAGATAAATGTTGCGGTAAGAGAGCCCTGGTGGGATACGCGTGACGATATAGCGAGAGACTCCAAGATAGTCTCAGAGATAAACAACATGGCGTATGCGGTTGAACGAGGCAATGAAAATCCGGATAAATTGCGCCAAATGAAGGATGAACTCTGGAAATCCAGAGAAGACAAAAACAGAAAAGATGGAGCGCGAGATCTTTACCACGGACGTTTCTTGGATTTGTCCTCAAGAGCACGCAAGTGTTTCGAACAAGCCCAAATCGCAAATAACAGACGAGATTTCGTCGGGCGAGATAATTTAGTGAAAGAAGGCGAAGGTTTGTGGCAAGAAGCTCAAAGCGCCATGAATCAATTCCGCTCAGTTTAATCGCTGCGTAAACAGAACACACTTACATCGCACACTTATCGTAAAACTGTGGTGGGATCACGATTTGGTCCCTTTAAAACTTGTACTCATGTATTCAGTCATGCACAATTAGAGACTACATAAACCCGAGGTATGTCTATGTCCCCAGACAATCGCGAGGCTCTCAGAAAAGACCTAATTCAACAAGTCGAAATTGAAGTTGGTCAAAAACTGACACACAGAGCCAATATTGATATTGATGAATACTTAGCTTCAAAACCGGCTGCAGAGCGCGATGCCGAGTTGAAAACACTCAACGCCGAGCTTGAGAAACGCAAGTTGTTGCCAACGCTTTCAAAGGAAGACGACTTTGAAAATGTCGATTCCGCAAAAAAGGAAAAACCACTGGGCGGAGTTGTTGTTCATGACGGTAAAATCGCTCAGCTCTTTTTCAGAGACAAATCTAGTGTCGATCTCACCTACGATAAAAAAGGTGCGCTGATTGAACTTGATATTCACGAACCGAATAACGAGACAGAAAGCCTCATTGATAGCGGTCATGGATGGCGGCTCAAAGGCGAAGGTGACACATACAAAATCAAACGAGTCAATTTGAACCAGAAGACGGGCGAATTAGATCTTGTCGGTGGCACTGTGAAAGACACGTTACCTATGTATATCAATCCGGACCTGGCTCCAACCAATAAATAACTTCGATCGATCGCGGTTGCCGGTTATTCTCCCAACAAGCCACCCTTCGAGAATGTAATGTCGAGGGTTCGCATGTATTCGTGGAACCCTGCATCTTGCACAGCCATGACGATAGCGGGTTGGCCTGATTCGTTGAAATGACCGTGCCACAGTCCTGGTGGTGTGATGAAAGCAGCTCCGGCTTCCCAATCGACTCGTTGTGGGTTGATGATGTTGCCTTCTTGATCAACTTGTTTGCCTAACAATGTATAAGCGCCTTTCGAAGCCGAAATGACTATATCCACCGCAGTTGAATTGTGTTTGTGCGGTCTTTGTATTTGACCGACATCTACGAAAACAACTGCTCCCCACAGAGTATGAGTCGCACTAATAATTCCTTGTTCGATCCGCTCATTTCCTAAAATGACGGCATTTCTGTTGCGTCGTTTGGCATCAGCTTGTTTATCAACTTCTCTGATTCCATTCACGATACTTTCTTTGCTGTAGTAAGTTGGCGCAAATCGCTTTTTGACAGGTTCAACACCCAAATAATTGAGGAGTGGCGAGTCGTTCACCCAATAAAGTGCAGTGTCTCCAATAGCGGTATGCACTACATTGTCACAAGCGGGCAAAGTAAACACGTCGCCTTCAGACCAACTCATTGCACCATAACTAGTATCAGTTGTTCCTTTACCGCGAATAACATAATACAAGTGCGCTGATCCATTTGCTCGCGCTTCAATTTGTTCCGAAGTTCGAATGCGAATATAGGATGCGGCTAAGTTTGGACTGCATGCTACACCGAGGCAGCCAAGGGATTCAGAGAGATCGAATGTAATGATCCGCGTTGGCCCTTCCATATGTAGATTGCGCGGATAAGAAAGAATCGGCACTGGAGGAAGGGTTGGATTGACTGCGGAAGTGTATTCATATAGTTGTGCACTTTGCGACCACGGACTCGTAGTCTCATTTTTATTCGATACCAACTGTGCCATAACGCGCTCCTGCTGTACTTCACACAATTCTACCTCTCATTAGCATTCTCTACGGGAACTTTTCACCGCTAAAAACACCTAAGTGCTTGGATGGTAATAGAGGACATACATATCATGGGATTAATTAGTTTCCTTATCATGTTGCTAGTAGCAGCCGCATGTGCCTGGATCGCAGAAATGCTCGTTCCCGGTTCAATTCCTGGCGGTTTCCTAGTATCAGCAATTGTCGGTTTAATCGGCGCATGGGTAGGCAGCTCTCTATTCGGAGCCTTTGGCCCAAGTCTAGAAGGCGTTCCGCTTATTCCTTGTATTCTTGGAACAGCAATACTCATCTTTTTGCTCAGACTGATCACCAGACGCTCTGTGAAAGTCTGACGTAACTAACTTAACGACGCTGCAAAGAAAGGGCATGGTGCAAACCATGTCCTTTCGCCTTTAGCAGCAACGCGGTGCAGTATGACGTGGAGGTTGCCTGAACCGTTGTAGGCGACGTGGAAACTACCGCAGGGGATGGCACACTGCCATGCCCTTTAACGGTGCAACGGAATTGATAGAAAACTAGCTAAAAATCTGCCGTCATAAAAAAATCAAAAAGGAGGGGAGCTTCTCGCTCCTCGCTTTAAATTTGGGGGTTAAGCAAGAGGCACCCCACCCCCACAGCCCTCACAACACCCCTAGCATATAAGCACCGGCCGCGGGGTGCGGTCGGTGCCTATTTTGTAGAACCCATTTTGTTGGGGGGGATTTGTGAATGGGCTCTTAAGAAATTTTGGCTTCGAGGCTGGCTTCTTCTTCGGCCAGCATTTGATTTGCTCCAGAAGTGACAGCAAAGCGCTCCCACCAGAGTTGCAGTGGGTTGTTCCGCACGCTTTCTATTAAAGCACTCATGCGAGTTGCTCGCTCGTTTTCGCTCATGTTTAATGAAGCAGCGACAACATCTGCAATTTGTTCTGGATCTTCCGGGCTTATTTCAAGAGCAGCGTCGCCAAGCTCATGCCAGGCGCCGGCTTCTCTGGAGAGAGCCAAAACACCAGGTTTTCTGCCTTGTGAAGCAATGTACTCTTTTGCAGTAAGGTTAAGTCCGTCACGTACTGGATTAACCAGCATGGTGGAGGCATTGCGATACAGTAGTGAGAGTTGCTCTGCGCTAAACGAATTTTCTATCCAGTGAAGTGGACTCCAATTTGGAGTGCTCCAGCGATCTTTCAATTGCGCTGCCAGATCTTTGCATTCTGTCCAATAGTTATCGAACGAAGCAATACCGGGTCTGGTGCGACCACAGATTTGAGCAAAGACAAGCTTGCCACGATACTGAGGATACTTAGTGAAGAAAGCATCAATGGCTTTCAATCTATAAGAAACACCTTTCGTGTAATCGGCACGATCTACAGAGAATACATATGGCAATCTCATTAGCGGCGGCAAGAATGTTGCCTTTGCCGAATGCGCCATTTGGTTCCAATGATCGAAATCCAAGCCAAGTGGTGCTACCACAATTTGTGTTGCACGCGTTTTCCAGGCTGTTCTTGCCCGTGGTTCAACACCATAACTGTGCGAAGCCATCACATTAGCCAGCACGTTTGTTGCCGGCATAGCCGTCATGGTTTCAAAATCTACTTCGTATTCCGGAAGATGCTCTGCTACGAATGAGAGGAAGTTCTCTCCGTATTCCTGAACATGGAATCCAACTGCTTCCGATGCTAGCAAACCTCTTGCAATCTGAGCGATCGGAACAAGGTGATCTTCCCGTACATTTTTCGGCCAGGGAATATGCCAGAAAACTGCTGAGTTAGGCAGTCCCATGCGCCTCAACAACTGCGGCATAATTGCCAATTGATAGTCTTGCACGAAGAAATAAGAAAACGATTTCGAGGCAGGATTGCGACCAATCGTTTTGCTCAATTCTTCATTGAATCTGTAATAAGCTTCGCGTTGTTCTTTCTTATATGTCGCGTATTGCGGCAGGTCATGCATGACCGGCCACAAAAATTCATTGCAGTAATCGTAGTGACCTTTGATCAGGTCTTTTGAAAATGTATTAAAACGGCGGGTATCGTATTCGACACCACGAGCTACTTCGACGTGGTTCTCATTGAGATGCCACCAACTAGCGTTTTCAGAACAGTCTTCCCAAATTCGAGCCAAGGCGCTAGAAACGCCACCTGCCATCCCTGGTCCGCGATATGAAACGATATTCATGGAATCCTCTTGCTTGCCTTCCAGCAACGGCGTGTCACCGCGATTCGCTACTTCATGAATTGCACTTAACGAATGTTGTTGCACTTGCCCAGACTACTTCAATATCGCACTAGGACAGGCGTTCCACAATCCAGCAACAACGGTATCAACCTGAAGCGGTATGTTGGTGGGTATGCGAACCGGACAGTTATAAAGAGTATCCGAAAAGATAGCTTCTATACCAGTCCTTGTTTCATTGCCTTAACAGCCGCCTCAGTTCGGTCGGACACGGTCAGTTTCTCCATTATGTGACGCATGTGCGTTTTGACCGTTTCCAAACCCAGGCCTAGCTTTTCAGCGATCTTCTGATTGCTGTAACCGTCCGCAACAAGTCGTAAAACTTCTGTTTCCCGCGGTGAAAGACTGGGCGCCTCGCGCTTCGAACGCGTGGTTGTCTGCCGTTTTTCCATTGCTGGAGACCCATCTGTATGGGCGTAAGCGCTTAAAACCCTATTGGCAATGCCAGGATCCAACCATGCAGCGCCTTCTGCGACCATCTTGATAACCGCTGCCAATTGTTGAGCATTAATAGTTTTCAAGCAATAGCCATTTGCACCTGCACCCAGTGCGGCAAAAATGGTCTGGTCGTTGTTATGCGATGTCAACATTATCACGCGCACATCTGGATTAGCGAGGCGTATTTGTTTGGTTGCTTCGATACCATCCATGGTGGGCAACTCGACATCCATGAGCACCACCTGTGGCTTCAAGTCAAGCGCTACTTTTACACCTTCAGCACCATCGGCGGCTTCACCAACCATCTTAATACCGGGCAGGCTATCAAGACTTAATTTGAGACCCATGCGGGTGAATTCGTGGTCTTCAACAATAACCACCGATACTTCTTTGGATTCTTCATCCGACATGCTCAATTCCTTTTGTCTGCGATTTTAGTTAGGCGGATGAAACAGGTTCAAGTTGCTCCCCGGTAACGACAGCAGTTTTGCTTGTAGGCAATTGTACGGAAAACGTAGTGTTTTTGCCAGCTTCACTTTGAAAAGAGATGTGGCCTTTATGAGCATCCACAATCTGTTTGCACAAATACAATCCAAGCCCGGAACTCGCTTTATAGGAACTGACACCAACACCATGCCAGAAACGCTCGAATATTCGTTGCTTATCTTGGGCGGCAATTCCGGAACCACTATTTGAAACTTGCAGTACAACTTCATTCGAGTTTGACTTCGATACCGAAACCAATATTTTGCCGCCACTATGAGAGTACTTAATGGCGTTGTCTATAAGGTTGGTAACCACCCGTCGGAACGCGGTACGATCCGCCCAAACGAGATGCTCTTTATCATCAAATTGGGTACTAATGGTGCGCTCATATCTTTCTGCCAATGGTTTGAGTTCTTCAACGCAAGTCACCACAAGCTGATCGAGATCGAGGTGATCGAAATAAAACGGGATAGCTCCCGCTTCATATTGATAGAGTTCTAAAAGGCTTTGAATCATGCGCAATAAATTCTGGTTGTTTTGTTTTAAACCAGAAACCAGCTTGAGCATATCCGGCTCTAATTGATCGGCTAAGCGCTTTAGCAAAAGCTCCAGCACTCTGTCTGATGCTATAACCGGTGTTTGCAAATCATGGGCGAGAGTACCAATGAAATCTTTGCGTTGCTCTTCAAGAAGCACACGCTCAGTGACATCTGAAACTACGAGAATGGTGCCAGTTAATTTATCATCGGCATCTCGCACTGGCCATGTTGTGAAATCCCAGTATTTGTAGCTTTTTTCTGCCGGAATACTCGTCTCAGCAACTTTGTAATCGGCGACACAAAGTCCTTGTGAGTGTTGAATTGCTTCGATAATTTGTTCGGGCAACCAGGGCAATGCGTCTACGAGAAGTTTGCCGCTGCTCTCCTGAGAATCGAAATTGAACTGCTCACAGAAAGTGGCATTGGCCTCGGCGATAGTCATGTTCGGACCAAGCCGCAAGATACCCATAGGCGAGTGCTGCACGACAGACTGCGCAATTTGTTGTTCGGCGCGAACGCGCTCTGTCTCACGTTCCATGTGATCGCGCGTTTCTTTCAGTTTGTTCTCATACTCGCGTTGTTCAATCGCCAGAATTTTTTCGGCTTGTCGCTGCACTTCCAGATTCTTCTGGAAAAGTTCGATAAACACTTGCACTTTCGCCCGCAAAATTTCCGGGATGAAAGGCTTCATGATGTAATCGACCGCTCCTACCTCGTAGCCTTGAAAGGCGTTTGATTCGGCCGTGAGCATGGCGGTTACAAACAGAATGGGGATGGTGCGTGATTTTTGGCGCTCACGAATTAGCTTGGCAGTTTCAAAACCATCCATCTCCGGCATCATTACGTCGAGTAAAATGACAGCAAATTCTTCATCTAAGACCCATTTCAGAGCCTCTCTGCCAGATTTTGCTTCGACAATGTTTTGACCGAGCGGCTGGAGAATTGCCTTGAGTGCTATGAGATTCTCCGGACGATCATCGACAATTAGGATGTTTACTTTATCTTCGCCGCCGGTTTCGCTGCTAAATTTCACGCTCTCATTTCCTTAGGACGCAGTCCGTTGATCCTGAAGTTGCTGGCTGGTTATTTCGCGATTGGATGCGATTATCCATTTTTGAACGGTGTCTCGGAAGGTCTCCAGCGATGCAGGCTTGCTAACATAATCGTCCATTCCTGCTTCCAGACAGCGTTCTCTATCACCTTCCATAGCCTGAGCTGTAAGCCCAATTATAGGTGTGTGCGTATTAAGTTTAGCTTCTCTTTGCCGAATCTTCCTGGTTGCGTCAAAACCATCCATTTCAGGCATCTGGCAGTCCATGAAAATGAGGGCAAACTTTTCACGTTGAAAAGCGCGTACGGCCTCAGTTCCGGTGTTAGCAATCTGCGCTTCCAGTCCCAGCTTTTTGAGTTGCAACAAAGTTACACGCTGATTGGTCGGGCTGTCGTCTGCCAGCAGTATTTTAATGCCTTTGTGGCAGGCAACTTCATAGTTGCGCGACTGCTTAGCTTCCCCAGAAGGGGCTGCACTGGGGTGTGAAACGCGACTGAAAGGAATGGTGAAGTAGAAACAAGCGCCGCACGGCTGGGTGCGTACGTGGATTTCACCGCCCATCAAATCGCAAAGTCTCTTCGAAATTGAAAGTCCCAAACCCGTGCCACCATACTTGCGAGTGGTGGAACTGTCACCTTGTGTGAAAGGCACAAACATAAAGGGCAAGCGATCTTCGCTTATGCCTATGCCGGTATCCGATACGCTAAACATGACTGTTTGATGCAGATCATCTTCTTCTTTAAGAGTGACATCGAGCGTGACAGTGCCTTGATCTGTAAATTTGATGGCATTACTCAATAGATTGACGAGAATCTGGCGTATGCGCAGAGGATCGCCGTTCACCATTTGCGGAATCCGTTCATCAATAGATGTACGGAAAATGACACCTTTGTGGAAAGCTGGATCAACCAGAATTTCTACTGTGCGTTTAATAAGAGCTGGTAAATCGAAGTCTAGAAGGTCAAGCCGCATTTTGCCGGCTTCGATCTTAGAGATATCGAGAATATCATTGATGAGAGCTAAAAGTGTCTGGCCAGACTCTCGTATAACAGTAGCCATTTCGCGCTGTTCGGGTTCGAGTTTGGTAGTGAGAAGCAGCTCTGCCATGCCCACCACACCATTCATAGGAGTGCGTATTTCATGGCTCATGTTGGCAAGAAATTCACTCTTATGGCGATTGGATTCTTCCAATTGCGCGCTTGTTCTCAAAAGCAGTTGGCGTTCTATTTCTTGCAATCGCAATTTTTCTTCGAGTTCTTGCCGGTGAATATCGCGAATGAGATCGTCCTGGCGCTTAATTTCCAAATTCTTGCGATGCAAATCGACGAAAACTTGTACTTTCGCCCTTAGAACATCCGGCATCAAAGGCTTGAAAATGTAATCGACAGCACCAATGTTGTAACCAAGCGAAGCGTGCGTTTCGGTTGTGTACATGGCAGTTACGAAAATGATGGGAGTGTGTTTCGATCTCTCCCTGCCGCGAATTAAAGCAGCAGTTTCAAAACCATCCATATCCGGCATCATTACGTCGAGCAAAACGACAGCAAAATCTTCTTCCAGCATGCACTTAAGGGCATTGCGACCAGAATTGGCGCGCACTACCGCTTGATCTAGACAGGCAAGAATCGCTTCCAGAGCAATAAGATTCTCTGGAACATCATCAACAATTAGAATTTTTGCTTTTTCGTCATCCATGGACAAGTCCCGCTAACCTAAATTATGCCGCTTCCTCATTTTTCCGGTAGAAACCCTCCATTCCATCAACATGGTTGTATTTAGAACTGCGTGGCTGAAATTCAATCGATTCGTGTTTCCCAAGAGCTAGTATGCCGTCTTCAACGAGGCTCTTATCAAACAATCGCAAGACTCGCTCTTGCATAGGCGCGGTGAAGTATTGGAGTACGTTTCGGCAGACGATCAAATCAAAATGATTGAAGCAAGCATCTCGTGATAGGTTGTGATGCGCAAAAACTATGTTTCTTCGCAGGTTTTGGTCGAAAACAACATGGCCTGAAGCCTGAATAAAATAGTCGTAAACGCTGCCCTTTCCACCAGAGGCAAGATAGCGGGGCTCTTGTTCCTTCAAGTAGCTTTCCGCAAAAATGCCGGCGCGCGCTGAGTGCAGCATGGTGTCGCCAATATCGGTTGCATAAATGCGGCATTTATCAAAAACGCCCTCTTCCTTAAGAAGGATGGCCATTGAATAGGCTTCTTCTCCTGTGGCACAGCCCGCATGCCAGATGCGCACAAATGGCCTGGTAGCAAACAGAGGGGCAATCTTTTCTCGAACGTCCCTGTAAAAATGCGAGTCGGCAAAAAGCATGGCCGGCAGTGCAGTCGCTTGTGATATGAATTGCTCCATCAGGCGCCGGTCATGCAGAATCTTATCCTGCAAAGACGATATCGTGTGCGCCCCCATACTGGAAGCGATTTGCTCGACTCGCAAACGGAGCGATAGATTTGGAATATCGCTCAGATTTATGCCAGCGCACCGGGAAACAGCTTCGACCAATAAATCGAGCTCAACTGCTTCGACGCTTGTATTTTCAGTCATTAGGTCACCGTGATTGAACCCTATTTATACAGCCATACTCGGATGAGAGACATTAGTTGTTCGGTGTCTACGGGCTTAGCAATGTAGTCCGATGCACCGGCTTCCAAACATTTTTCTCGGTCGCCCTTCATGGCTTTCGCGGTAAGGGCAATGATTGGCAGTGTTTTAAACCGTTCAGTTTGCCTAATTCTCCTCATCGTCTCGTAGCCGTCTAATTCAGGCATCATTACGTCCATTAGGACGCAATCGACATCGGGATTGTTCTGCAAAACTTCAATTCCGTCTCTGCCATTTTCAGCATAGAGAACATTCATTTGCTGCCTTTCCAGAACAGACGTTATGGCGAAGATGTTGCGTACATCATCGTCTACAACAAGGATGCTGCGTCCTGCTAAGGCCGCTTGGGTTGAATGCATATTCTGCAAAACATGCTTTTTCTCATCCGGCAAGTTCGCTTCAATTCTGTGCAAGAAAAGAGCGGTCTCAGCAAGAAGCCGATCGGCTGAGTTTGCATCTTTTAAGACGATGGCGTGAGCAACCTGATTGAGATCTCTTTGCTCCAGAGCAGAGAGGTCTCTGCCTGTATATACAACTACAGGCATGCCATCGAGAGTCTTACCGTGTTTAATCTTTTCGATTAATTCCGATCCGCTCATATCGGGCAAACCGAGATCTACAACCATACAATCGAACGATCTTTCCTTGAGCAGTTCGAGCGCTTCCGCTCCAGTTTCTACTCCGGTAGTCTCAACATCGGCACCACCAATTACCTCCACAATTGAATCTCTTGTGCGTT
>CAJCIF010000262.1 GCA_903970355.1 Actinomycetota bacterium | reverse complement strand
GTGTGCTCTTCCGATCTCTTCGCCGCCGCCTTTTGTTATCCAGTTCGAAAAAGACTAGCATTTCCGACAGCATTTAATGAAAGAGCGACCCGTATGCCAACCAATTGCCAAGCTTAGATGGGATTATTACGATACACACTTACTAATTAACTCGTGCATCGCACAATTGAAGGTTCCAGCATGACACAAGAAAACTTTTCTTCTGCATTGGAAAACGATAAATCACTTCCGTTTAAACAAGTTATATCGGATGCAAGTCTCAGTGCATACGAATGTGTTTATAACGATTTTCGTTCCAACGATAAAACTTGCACCTCTAAAAACGACTGGTTGGCTCAAATTCGTAATCCAGAATCTTTGATGCCATCACTAACGCTTAAAGTAAATGCGCTTCTAAATGATAGAATTCCGCGTTCTGCTTAATCAGCAATAAAAAGTGTGTCGCAAAAAAAGGTGGTGGTACTCCCATCTTTTGAGCAATTCCGCCAATATTTTGCCAGCAATCTGCCAATTCCTGTTGAGATAGTTGTCTCCGTTGGAAATGCCGTCATTCATCAAACTGACGCGCTATTGAACAGGAGAAAGATCATGACGGATGTATATGTTGGAGATGATAAAGCAGCGAAGCAAATCGAGAAGATTATGCGCACCGAGAATGCCGAAGCAGCTTTGCAGGCTTTTCAGCAGTGCGCCAAGCAAGCTAATCCAAGTCCTGGTTCTATGAGTGGTAACTATGCAGCAAGTTTCACCAAACTAAAACAAACCCTCAAAGACGATGGTGCTTTGGAAACGCTCTCGCTACAGTGGGCTAAGGATCATGAGAATAGTCTTTTTGCCGGTCAGCAAAAGATCATGCCCAATGATCTAAGCAGAATTCTCGCTGAAGAACAGCTGATTGCAAGCAGCACTAATAATACAAACTACAACCCGGATACAAATGCTGATGCAATAATGGCTGCTAATCTGAGTTTACAAACCGGCAAAAATGGACTGGATATCAAAAGCATAGATCAACAAGAGAGTACGCAGCTCAAGAACTTTATAAGTAAAGGTGGTGGCGTGCCGCTCAACGATGCAACATTGGCAGCCAAGTTATTTCTTGATGACACCAGTCAACCAAAAGATAAAGCTAAACTGTTTAACATTCTCGCAATGGCTTCAGGACACACAGATGGTCGAATTGAAAATTGGGCGCTGAAAAACTTTATTGACAAAGCCACTAAAGATCCAACGTACCTCACAGATACTCTGGGCTATACGCCAGAGCAGGCCCCCAATGTACTGAAAGCTGTTCAGACAGTTTATAAGCACTACGGGGATTATAGACATGGCAATATTTTTTCATGTGGCTCTTTCAATAGTACTGAATTAGGTCAGGGATTGGGCTTTGCCGGTGCAAAAGACATGTTGTCAACTTTTAGAACGATCGATTCTAACAGCGCCGAGCATGTTGCAGCTCAACCCAAAAAAACTGAGCCAAAGATTGCTGTTCCCAAACCAAATCATCCGGTGACAACACAAAACGAAACGACTCACAACGAAACGAATGATCACCACGATCAACACCAAATGCGAGTCGGAGCCCGCCAGCACCACGATCCACACGGAACGACAGTCGCATCCGGCGAGCATCGTAGAGAACACCATACGGAAGTGGCAAGAGGGAATACCGCTCATGATAAATCAAACACTGGTAGCGGTAGTGCAGGTACCTCCGATCTGGCACCGATACCAACTGTGCAACCAGGTGAAGGTTATTATCAGGTTTCTAAGCGATGGCTCGAAGCTTCCAATATTGATGCTTCGGACGCTCAAATCATGGCATTGACACGTGCGCTTCTGAAAGCCAATAACTATCGGAAATCACTGCGGGTCGGTGAAACTCTAATAGTTACTGATCCAGTAAAAATGGCGATGGGCAAACCTAGCGCTCCTGACGCCTAATCACAATCGATCAAATCCCCTTCGCCCAAGATCATCTATGCCTGGGTTCCAATGGGAGAAATCCCATGCATCGGATAGTGAATGCCAATAATATGTCACGCCTCTTTGCGATAGTTCCGTCGTTAAAGCGAAGTCAACGAACGACACGCTAATTGCAAGGAGACGGATCATGCCAGATATTCATTTGGACGACACAAAAATTCCACCTGCCAAGGAAATTGAGCAGGTACTGCGTACGCAAGGTGCTGAAGCTGCTTTGAAAGCATTCCAACAATGCGCGCAAGAAGCACAAACAAATGGAGATGCGACTTCCAAGCAAACTTTCAGTCAACTGAAGAAAACACTTCAGGACGATGGTGCCCTGGAAATAATTGCATTGAAGTGGGCTAGCGATCGATCGGGCGACCTTTTCGATGGCTCTAAATCAGTCACTCGCGACGATGTTAAAAAGGCACTAGGTCCAATCAAATATGCCGATATTAAGACCGGTCAGGATCCCGATCTAGACGGAGATTTGGTATTAGGAAACGCATTCAATGCGCAAGTTGATGCCAAAACAGGCCAAGATATGACGACGCTCAATAAAAGCATCGCAAGCGATGAAGAAGCGTTTCTAGGCAGCGGTGGTGGCATGAAAAATGACGTTGTCTTAGCTGCAAAGAAATTGATAGATGATGGTGACCATAGTAACAAGCTTTACCAGATTCTCAAAGGAAATGGTGGCAACACCAATGGCGTTACAAAAGATGCTCTCGTAAATTTCCTCGCTGCCGCTCAAGCAAAGGATTCCACTTATTTAGCTAATCTGGGCTATAAGCCGGAAGAATATGCTGGTGTGATTGCAGCAGTCAAAACAATTAAAGACCATTACAGCGATTTCAATAATGGTGGTAATTTTAACGGGCACGACTTAGCAGTTGGACTCAATTTCGCAAGCGCCAAAGATATGCTCGATGTTTTCACCCATATGGACGACGCGGAAAAAAAAACTCTACGCAAGTAGTAAATAACCCTGCTAAGCCAAAACCAGCAACGGCGAAAATACAGGACATCCCTCTTGTGAAACAAGGTGAGGGTTACTGGCAAGTAGCTGAACGCTGGTTCAAAGACGCAAAGGTCAAACCGAGCGATAGTGAATTATTGGCTCTCGTAAAAGCTCTCAAGAAAGCCAATGACAATAACGTCAGTCTAAAAGTAGGAGCAGCGCTTAAATTTGATCCAAAGGATCCTGCGCTTAAGCCTCTTGAGGATGCTGCCAATAAAGTCTGATCCGCAATTCAACAGTCATCCACTGCCATAAATGTTTTAGACTGTACCTGGTCAGAAGCAGATCGGAGCCATTGCAGTGGCAGAAAGAATGATTCCTGAGCAGATCGACGTCAGCAGCCTGAACGATTACCTGGAAGTGATGACGATGGCTGTCTTTCAGGCAGGTGTCCGTTGGGCTGATGTGCATTCCAGATGGCCGGCGTTCCAGGAATGTTTTGAGAATTTCGATGTAAAGAAGGTCGCTTCCTTTACAGAAAAAGATGTGGACCGGTTGGCCGAAAATCCCGGCATTCTAAGAAGTCGAAGAAAAATAGCAGCGACGATCACCAACGCTCAAACATTACTATCGCTGGACAAAGAGTTTGGAGGATTTGCCAATTACCTGCACTCCAAAGCAGACTATAAAGAACTGAGCAAAGACATTCAAAAGCGCTTTAAGTATGTAGGTGAATTAAGCGTCTACTACCTGTTGTTCCGAGTAAAGGAACCGGTGCCGCCTTTTGAAGATTGGATCCAGACAATCGAAGGGCACCATCCACGCATGGCTGAGATGGTGAAACTTGCCGAAACACGCAGGAAAACGCCATGTTAGACAAATCCGGCATTGCTGAAGCTTTACGAGAGTTCGGGCACATGCTTCGTCTGAAAGACGAAAATCAATTCAAAGTGAAAGCTTATCTGAAAGCATCGGAATCGCTTGACGCTCTCAAAGACGATTTGGGAACCCTTATAAAACAAAAGCGCCTCACCGAAATTGATGGCATCGGTGCTGCCCTTGCCGAAAAAATTACGGAACTCTACACAACCGGACGCATGCAGGCTCTGGAAGAACTGCGAGCATCAATGCCGCCAGGCGTGCTTGAACTTTCGAAAATCCCGGGGCTCGGGGTAAGTAAAATTTTGCAGCTTCAAAAGGAACTCGGCATTGTTAGTATCGCTACTCTCAAGGCTGCTTGCGAAAAGGGACAGGTTGCTGCGGTTTCTGGATTTGGTAAAAAGACCGAACAGAAAATTCTCGAGTCAATTGAAAAGCAAAATAGCCGCGGCCAATTGATGCTTCTCATAGGCGCTCTGGAAACTTGCGAAAGCTTGATATCGTTCCTGCAAAATTTGGAGTTTGTCGATAACGCCTCCATTAGCGGCGAAGTGCGGCGATGGAAGGAAGTGGTCGATCACGGCGAAATCATTGTCTCGACTTTAGACCCTGAGAAGGTAAAAACCGAACTCTCACACTTTGCTTCTCTCCAGAGAATTGAAGAAGGAACTGAACCATCTCAACTAATTTGTATTTTTGCAAACAATTTGAGAATAACCATGTCGTTCGTTAAGGCTCCTTCCTTCGCTTTCCAGCTTCTCAAAGAGACAGGCTCGCCGGAACATTTAGAACGTCTTGACTTAAGTAAGATCGAATCAAAATCTTTCAAAAGCGAAAATGAAATCTATCAATTTCTCAATTTGCCCTTTATTCCACCAGAGCTTCGTGAGGACGAAGGCGAATTCGAAGCAATCGCAAAGGGAGATCGCTTTGAAGATTTGATCGACATCAATCAAATTATCGGCATGACCCACTGCCATTCTACCTACTCAGATGGCGTTCACTCCATTGAGAAAATGGCCAGAGCAGCAGATGCGATGGGGATGCAATACATGACGATTACCGATCATTCTCAGTCCGCCAATTATGCAGGTGGATTAACAGTCGATCGTCTCAAGCAACAATGGGAAGAGATCGACAAGGTGCAAGAAATGGTAAAGGTTAAGCTCTTGCGTGGCACGGAATCCGATATTCTCGGCGATGGCGCGCTCGATTATCCGGATTCTATTCTCGAAAAGTTTGAAGTAATAATTGCGAGCATTCACTCCCGCATGAAAATGGATGAAGACGAAATGACGCGCCGCCTCACTCGTTGCATGCAATTGCCACAATTCAAGATCTGGGGGCACGCTCTTGGTCGCCGTTTACTCGAACGCGATCCAATTAAGTGCCGGGTAGAAGAAATTCTCGATGTCATTGCCGATTCAAAAGTGGCAATCGAAATAAATGGCAATCCACATCGAATGGATATGGCACCAGAATGGGCCCGTTCGGCCCGCAAACGCGGTATCAAATTTATTGTTTCTACCGATGCACACTCCACCGAAGATCTGAACTACCTTCGCTTCGGCGTGCATCTTGCCAGACGTGCCGGAATTAGAACGAAGGACGTCCTCAACACGTTGCCCCTCGAACAATTTAAAAAGACCGTAAAACCTTAGAGACTAAACCTGATGAATGGCGTTGCGGGTGTCGGCCGAACGCGTTGCTAATTGGCGCGGCCAATTTTCCAGCGTTTTGAACATGCCTTCCTCAAAGGAAATGCGATCGCGATAGTTCAATTCGCGCTCCGCTTTAGATATATCGAAGCCTTGATTGATCGCGACAAGACGGAATGCCGGCAAAGAATATTTAGAGAGCCGATCGCGAATAGGCCCTGGCGAAACTGGACCAAGAAGATTTGCGGCTTCGACAAGAAAACGTGCCATTAAAGGCGAAATAGACATTTTGACGTGAGGCAAGTTCAAAGCATCGCAAATCGTGTTGAATAGTTTGCGCTTCGAAACGACTTCACCATCAGTCAAATTGTAAATCTGGCCATATGCTTTTGGGTTGAGCATTGCCAGTTCAATAGCCCGGCAGAGATTTGCCACGTAAATGACGTTCGTTTCCTTGTTGCCATCTCCGACAAGCATGGCGGTTTGTGCTGTCAATGCTTCGATAACGCGTGGCAGCCAGGTGCGCTCGTTCGGACCATAAATGAAACCTGGCCGCAATGAAGTTACAGCGATCTCGTTTCGAGAGGCTTCTTGCATGACCACCTTTTCAGCGTCGATTTTTGAATTTGCATACGCTTCACGGCAATATTTCGGTTGTTCCTCTTCGGTGACACCATATCGATCGTGTTCGCCGGTTATGACAGACAAACTACTTATATGTATGAAATGGCGAACGCCGGCGTGCTTAGCAGCCTCAAGAACGGAACGCGTTCCCTCAACGTTAATTTGGTTCAAATCGTCTTGCTTTCCAAGAGGTTGAATCGAGGCCGCTGCGTGGACAACTACGTCACAATCTTTCATGGCCGAAACCAGTCCGGCAACATTCCGGAGTTCCATCCGAACCAGGGTTCCGCTGGACTCAAGCAATCGGTCCAGTTCATCCGATTTCGAAGCCAATACTGAAGATGGGCGGATGCACGCAGTGACTTGGTAGTCTTTCTTTAACAGATATTTGGCCAAAAAAGATCCAACACAACCAGTTGCACCAGTAATAAAAACCCTAGATTTGGTCATTTGAGGAACTCTTCGAGCGATTTATTTGTCCAATAAGTGTATATGTACCGACCTACCTGACATTATCCTATTCTGCATGCATTGGCATTAACTACAGTTTCTGACAACGTTACACCTACGAAAATCTTTGACGAAAGCAGTGCACCAAAGTGGCAGACTACTTTAAGATGGCTAGTAACAACAAGTGTTTCGAGCGCTGGTAACCTCGGAGAATTGATCTAAGCCTTGATGACTAGGAATCTAAAAATATTTTTTCTATTATCGTGGCTGGGTGTTGCCCAGTTTTTACCTCAGGCCATGAAGGCTGAGGCGATCCGCATTGATGATTCAAATGTTGGTGAAAAGCTAAAGATTCCTGTCTATCAGTGGCAAGACAATAGCGTAAAACGCAAAGCTATCGTTGTCGGCATTCATGGTTTGACCTTTTATGCAGAAGCATTCGATGATTTCGCTCGCTATTTAGCAAGTCAGGGCTATGAATTTTATGCAGCCGATATTCGCGGTTTTGGGCGCTGGAAAGATGAGCCCGCCAAATTTATTAATGATGGTCACATCCACTTCACAGACGGAGAAACAGATCTCGTCAATGTGTTGCGCGAATTGAAAGCAGAAAATCCCGGCACCAAAATATTTATTCTTGGAGAAAGCTTAGGTGCAAATGAAGGTTTATGGATTTCCGAAATGAACCCGGATTTGATCGATGGTGCCATCCTGGGCAGCCCATGCATTAAGCGTTACAACCACCCTCGTGCCCGCTGGGTGCCCGATGTTGTGAATGGTCTTGCTCATCCCAAAAGCCCAATGAATATCGAACCTTATCTCAACACTTATCTCTCTTGCGATAAGAGCCTCACCGAATCTTGTTTGAAAGATCCCAAAATCAATCGAAAATTTACTCCGGAAGAGCTGATTAAATCCAACATCACCTTACGCAAGCCCATCAAACTTGTGTCTCAGATTCCGGCAGATCTGCCCATTCTCATGATCGCCGGTGAAAAGGATGCTGTTTTCAGAACGGATGCGCTGCCGAAATTCGTGTCCGGCATCCATTCCCAAAAGGTCAATCTCGTTGTGATGAAAAACAAAGGGCATCTTATGATCGAGCATCAGCCCGTTCAAAAGGAAGTGTCGAGTGTTGTCGTCAATTGGTTGAATCAAGAAAGCAGTGCTGAGAAAATTGTGCGATTGCCGCAAAATAAGACGCCGGATCAAGTAGACTGAAGTTTTCTATGACCCAAGCGACTTTCAAGCGAGACAATTTTGCTTGGATGTCATTTGCGCTTCTTGGTTACTACAGTTTTTGCATCTCCGCACTTGGTCCGCTGATGCCCTTTTTGCGCAGCGATTTAGGCCTTAGCTATACCGTCGGCGCTATGCATTTCAGCATGATGTCTGCAGCTGTGCTTTTGATGGGAGTTTGTGGTAACAAACTTATGACCTACTTCGGCCGGAATAGATTATTGTGGTTGGGCGGTTTCATCTCTGCTCTTGCAATTGCCTTGATCTCAACCGGCCAAAACGCTTTCCTCACCATAGGTGGTGCGAGTTTGCTTGGCTTTGGCGGTTGTGCAATGACGCAGGCTATTTACACTTCCATGGCGGAACGTTATGGTGAGGGCCGAGCCCCTGCCATAGCGGAAGCAAACATATCGGCAAGTTTGTTCGCCAGTTGCGCGCCTCTGGCAATCGGGTTTTTTGTCCATAATCAGATTGGTTGGCGGGCCACTTATTTTGTCGCTCTGGTCGCATTTGCGATCATCGCTTTTGGATCGCGCCATGTTCAAATCGACACCACCCGACTGGCAAGCAACGTTCGTGATCAATTTCGTTTGCCTGCGTCATACTGGGCTTACTGGTTTGTAATTTTGCTGAGCGTTTCAGGTGAATGGTCGATCGTATTCTGGAGTGCTGATTATCTTGAAAAAATAGGCGGATTCACTAGAGCTGATGCTGCCATCAGCGTGAGCTTATTTTTGATTGCCATGTTATGCGGCCGAGTGCTGGGTAGCAGATTGGTCCGAGACATATCACTAAAAACAATTCTTTTTTGGGCTTCATTCCTGAGTTGCGGTGGCTTTTTGATTTTTTGGTTAGCAACAACTTCAACCATGCATTTAGTCGGTTTAGCAACTGCCGGTTTAGGTGTCGCCAATATGTATCCGATGACCATTTCAGCGGCGATCGGCACAGCTGGGCACCATGCCGGAGTTGCCACTTCTCGCTTGAATCTAGCGACAGGCTCCGCGAATCTCATTACGCCAATTGTGGTTGGTCGCCTGGCCGATCAATTTGGGATTTATCGTGCCTACACGCTAATCGCAATTCTTTTTACGGTTGGCGTACTTATGGTTTTGATAGCGAACAAGTTATCGGAAAGACGTCCGACTGTCAGTTCGGGGTCATAGCCTTTTTATTTTCCAGCAACCCGAAAAGAACAACTCGCAAATCTTCAATTGAAAAAGGCTTGCCTATGAAATCGTCCATACCTGAAGCGAGGGCCCGTTCTCGATCTCCCGTCATGACGCGTGCGCTGGCACAAAGAACAGGTGTATAACGTCCCTTATTACGATCGATCGCTCGCATCTGCTTTTGACACTGCAAACCATCCATATCTGGCATCTGCCAATCCATGATCGCTACGTCAAAATCATTCTCTCTGGCGGCATCCAAAGCTTGCTCACCACTAGCGACAATAAGAGCGCTAACGCCGAGTCGTTCCATTATCAACTTGTAAAGCAGCCTTTGATCCGGCTTATCATCAACTACCAGAACGAAGGGTCCTGGGTGCTTTGATTCCACTTTGCAAATTAGCTCTTCAGTAGTGTCGTCCATTTTTCCTAGCTAGTGCCGCGAATCAAGCTGACGGTGCCCCTTGGGGCTTTGTTCCCGCTGCAGTTATCCAATTATATTAAAAATTTTCATCAATGCGTAGTTGCAGACATATCAAACGGAACCAACTGGGGATCGATAACGGGGCTATTGCCCAAAACGGTTGGCTGGTCGTTCGTTTCGGGATCATTCAGTTTATTAACTGGAAAAGGAGTACCCAGGGGAACCGGGTAGTTTTCCGAGATGGCGTTCGGTCCAGGTAATAGCCAGGGTGCAGGATCGAGCCGATCAAAATACTGTCCGAAGTACGGAAACGGCTCAAAAGTTGGATACAAAAAGGCTTCCGCCAAAGTTGCATCAAGGGCATTCAGACCAGGATAAGCAAAGTAAGGCGAGTAGAACGAAGTGACCGGCAGTGGGTTGTTGTACCAATTGTTCCAGTTGTTGTAATTATTGTAGTTGTAGTTATTCCACATAAGCAAGCTGTTGGTTTGGGTCGTGTACCCATAAGGCGACATCATCCAATTGGGATGCAAAAAGGCGGGCGAAGATAGCATTGCCACTGCAAGAGTTTGTGAGTAAGGAAAGGCGGAAACAAAAGACGGGTGCGGCATATTCGCGACCGCTGGTCCCATCCAAACAACTGGAGCGGCGGTTTGCGGATG
>CAJCIF010000261.1 GCA_903970355.1 Actinomycetota bacterium | reverse complement strand
CTGCTGTCACCTGATGAACCGCCGAGACCAGGCAGAGTTGGAAGAAGATCGCCGATATTAAAGCCACTGCTGCCATCACCGGAAGATCCACTGTTGCTGGATGATGAACCATCACCAGAAGATCCATCGCTCGTACCGTTCGGGAACAAACTGCCGCTCAGGCTACTTCCATCACTGGAAGACCCTGTCTGACTTTGCGCTGGCTCCAATTCGTAAAGGGTGCCACCATCACTGCCCAATACGCCTTGCACTGGCACCAGTTGCATGACACCAGAATCTCCGCTACCAAGAGTAGTTGCAGAAGTATTTTGCGCAGTCGGAGTGATTGAATTTTCAAGGCTGGAAGATGATGGTGATTGCTGACTGGCATAAATGTTTTCAGCCAACGCAAAATCGAGCGCGAACTGAGCTTCCGAAGGGCTCAGTTCTTGCTTCTGAGCACTAGGAGACAAATTCGAATAAGCTTCACGGACTAAGTTGTTGGATGACGGTTCCGCTGATTGCGAAACTTGATCCGATACTTTGAACGGATTACTGAAGGCTGATGATTCTGACATGATGCGTCCTCCCGCAACAGGTTTGAAGACTCATTGCGATTTTATTAGTAAGTTGGTTGTAGATCCGAAGCAGAAAGGCACTGCAATACAACACCAGGGACGGGAAATGTGTCCAGATGGTTTGTATGCTGTTTGTGCCGATCTTTAGAGGTCTGGGCTGAGTTGGTAAACGAAGATCAAATAGGAAGGTTGGTATTCAATCTGCGTGATGGTGATATTACGAATACGCCGTGACCATCCGGTGACCAAAATCTAAAGCGGAACTCGTAAACAGTTGCAAACGAAGTCGTAGATTTACCATTGCTTGACTTCTCCGACCCTTATAGAATCTACGGATTATTCTGGGATTTTATAGGTCTAAACCAAAAGACATGAGTGTCTTCGAAATTTTTAGCCAGTATGGCGACGCACTGCTAAGTGGCTTATTTGAGTCACTTAAACTAGCCGCGATTGTATGGTCCGTTGGCCTGGCGGTGGGCACGCTTTGCGGCATTCTAGGAGCGAAGTTTCCGAAGCTCTTTGGGTACCCGCTTGCCGGTACAGCTTTTGTCTTATCAGGCGTGCCAGTTCTGGTATTTCTCTTCTGGTTGCACTATCCCATGCAGGCCATGCTCAATGTTGTAATCGATCCGTTTATCACGGCATCGGTGACACTCGCTATCGTTAACGTTTTTGCAGTTTCAGAAATTGTACGTGGCGTCCTGCGCGATTTCCCCGATCAATACATAGTTGCCGCACAAGTCTGCGGCATCACTAAAGTAAAAACGATCACCCACATCCAGTTGCCGCTCATATTGAGACAGATTTTGCCTGGACTACTTACCACTCAGGTAGCCATGTTGCAGGCCACTCTCTTTGCGAGCCTTATTTCGGTTGACGAAATCTTCCGAACGGCTCAGCGCATAAACGCTTCTATTTATAAACCGGTTGAGATCTATACCTCTCTAGGTGTCCTCTTTTTGGCAGTTTGTCTCCCTCTCAATGGAGTGGCTTTATGGCTACGCAGCAAGTACACGCGCGATCTCTCGGAACGCTAGACGAGAAGACGTGCGTTCTTTCAGCTAAAGGAATCACCAAGGTGAGGGGCAATTTTCCAGTGTTGTCTGGAGTCGATCTCACCGTAAAACCTGGCGAAATTACCGCTCTTATTGGTCCGAGCGGAGCCGGTAAAACAACATTGCTTAAAGCTCTTTCATTGCTTGAGGCTCCCGATTCCGGCGAACTTGCTATCGATGATCTGAAATATCGCTTCCCGCTCAACAAAAAAGAGAAAATTGCTCCGCCCTGGCCGCGGGTAACGGTTGTTTTTCAGCAATTGTTTTTGTGGCCTCACCTCACTCTTAGACAAAACATCATGATGCCCTTAGGCGAAAATGCGGAGGGTTCGGAATATCTAGAGCACTTATTTGAACGTTTTCAAATGAAGCCGTTTATCGACCGTTTTCCGAATCAGGCGTCATTAGGGCAAAGACAACGCACCGCCCTTGTACGGGCTATGGCGCTCAACCCGAAATACATTCTGCTTGATGAAATTACTTCTTCTTTAGATGTTGAACAAGTCGCCCTTATCCTTTCTGAAATTCGCACACTTAGAGACCAAGGTGTTGGCATTCTTTTGATCACACACCTGCTACACTTTGCTCGCGAAGCCGCCGACTCCGTCGTTTTCCTTGAAGGCGGTCGCGTGGTGGAGGCGGGTGGCCGCGAAGTCTTGACGAGCCCGAAAGAAGAGCGGGTCAAGAGTTTTCTGGCCATGGCGGAATTTGCTTCTTGATCTGAATTACTTCCCTTTGAATTGTGAGCAAAATGAAAAACACTTTCCTTTTCAAGGTCGTGCTTCTGCATGTATGCGTTTTGATTGCTTGTCCTGCCGTCTGGGCTGGACAACTTTACGACCGTGTTCTGAAAACCGGGACGATCAAAGCCGCGTATACGGAGTATTACCCGTTCTTTATGAAAGACCCGAACACCAAGAAGTTTTCTGGCATTGCCTATGACTTATTGGACCTGGCAGCAAAGAGACTGGGGTTGCAGCTGCAGATCACAGAAGAAGTGTCTTGGGGCACCATGATCGAAGGTTTAAAAAATAACCGTTACGACACAATTGCCAGCCCGGTATGGGCTAATTCTCAACGGGCCAGAGCGGCTGATTTCAGTCGCGCAATCTGCTTCAGTCCCCTTTGTGCGTTCACCAAATACGGTGACAAGAGAATCGATTCCTCATTGAAAGGCCTCGCGGAAGGTAAATTCAAGATTTCGTGCACGGATGGAGAGATGGCTGAAATGATCGCTAAGGCCGATTATCCGAAAGCGCCACGACTCTCCTTGCCGCAAATGGCGCCACTTTCAGACATGCTGCTCAACGTTTCCACTGGCAAAGCAGACATCACGTTTGCAGAACCGGTCTTTGTCGATCAGTTTGCGAAGAAGAATCCAAAATCACTTCAAAACATAACGCCCAATAAACCACTTAGGGTCTTTCCAAATGTCTACATGTTTAAGACAGGTGAACAAGACTTCAAAGCGATGCTAAATACTGCCCTTGATGAAATTGCTAATAGCGGCGAACTCGAAAAGATCATATTGAAATATGAGCCCTACCCAAAGGCCTTTTTACGCTGTGCAACTCCATATCAGAAATAAATATGACTCGCTGAAAGTATGACAACGCTCGAAGTGCTCGCTAAATACGGTTTTTCGTCTGGTCCGATTTAAGAGTCAAATTCGGACCACTAGAAAAAATGAAAAGAGGACGAACAACGAGTTTGTAGTTGTCAGAAAATATAGACGAAATGCGATCGGATCAAAATATGACGAGAGAGAATGACACAAGAACGAATAGCAATATAGCAAATAGCCTAAGAACGAATAGCGCTAGAGCGAATAGCACAAGATCAAAATTGTTGATTCTGTTGTTGATTTTAGGCATACTCCTAGCTCCCGGAGTATTAGCGGAGAACCTTCAGGAGCGGGTTATCCGGACCGGCAAGTTGAGGGCGGCTTATGCTGTCTATTTCCCGCTCCTTACAAAAGATCCCAATACGAAAAAATATGGTGGCATCGGTTACGATGCTCTGGAGCTTATTGCCAAACGGCTTGGTTTGCAGTTGGAAATGACGGAAGAAGTCAGCACAGGCACCATGATCGAGGGACTGAAGACAAATCGCTACGACATTATGGCTTGCCCGATATGGGCTAATGCTTCGCGGGCAAGAGCAGCAGATTTTAGTAGACCGTTATGTTTCAGCCAGATAGTCGCCTATACCAAATATGGTGACAAGAGAATCGATTCCTCTTTAAAAGCTCTTTCCGACAGTAAGTATAAGCTTGCTACGATTGATGGCGAAATGGTCGAGCTAATCGCCAAAACAGACTATCCACGGGCTAAGCGGCTGTCTCTTCCGCAGATGGCTCCCTTTTCGGATCGTCTTCTGAGCGTCTCCACTGGCAAAGCCGATATCACATTTGGTGAGCCTGTCTTCGGATTCGAGTTCAACAAACATAATCCCAATTCAGTTCAAAACATCACCACGAACAAGCCGCTTAGAATATTTCCAAACTGCTTTATGTTTAAAGTGAACGAACCGGAATTTAAAGCCATGCTGAATACGGCAATTGACGAGATAGCCAATAGCGGCGAACTGGAAAGAATCATTTCCAAATGGGAGCCCTATCCCAAGGCATATCTCCGCTGCTCGCCTCCTTATCAGAAATAACAGTTCAAACTCAAAAATAACAGTTCAGGCTGGCATTTAATATTTGACGGAATCTAGAAATCTCCCTAAGCTGGATCTAGTTAGGAATTACTACTATTCGGAGATTTTCCTCAATGCCAGATGTTGAAAAAATGAGGCGTCAGCGCGAAAAGGAATACCAAGCGCGGATCGACGCGGAAAGAGCTGAACGCCGCATTAAAGAACAGCGCGAACGTGAGATGAGAGCAAGAGAACACGAGCGCCGGCGTATCGAAATTATGACAATGGAAAAGCATGACGCGAAAAAGGCTGCCGAAATCGCTGAAGGCGAACGTAAATCCAAAGAAGCTCTTAAAGAAGTCGAAGATCGCAGACGGCAGCAACAGTCTCAAACTCACAATCCCTAATCCAACATTTAGAAAAGTTGTTCTGTTTTGAACCAGACGCCTGATCTATCAGTCAGCCAGAGCACAATTGAGGCTCCAGATGGCTATCGTCTGGCTATAAACCTGTTTGAACCCAAACAACCAGCAAAGGGTGCTGTACTCATTGCTCCTGCTATGGGTACACCCCAGAGTTACTACGGCGG
>CAJCIF010000260.1 GCA_903970355.1 Actinomycetota bacterium | reverse complement strand
CGACAAGCAAAGCTCGGTCGTTATCGCGCAAAGCGCCGCTTGTGATTTCAGCGGCGCTTGCGCTCCCCGAATTAATTAGAACAACGAGGGGCTGGCGGCATATCGCTTTGCCGTCCGCATGAGTAGTAGAACGGAAACCATCGCGATCAACGGTGGAAACGATAGCTCCCATATCAAGGAACATGTTCGATATTTCAATGGCATTACTCAACAACCCGCCCGGGTTGTCTCGCAAGTCGAGAATCATGCCTTTTGCATCACTCAATTTGGAAATAGCATCACGCATTTCATCGGTGGCTTGCTGTGAAATGAAGCTGCTAAGCCGTATGTAGCCAACTTCATTGCTAAGCATTGTCGCTGTTTGAACAGCATGTATCGAGATTTCGGCCCGTCGAACGCCAACCTTTATGCGCTCTTTGCCGGCTCGATGCAAGGTAAGAACAACTTCGGAATTGACTTCGCCGCGGATCATCTTCGCCGCTTCTTCAACTGTAAGCCCTTTAGTGGGCTTGCCGTCTATATCCAGAATCTCGTCGGCAGGCTTAAGTCCGGCTTTCTCAGCGGGAGTATCAGGGTAGGCATTGAAAATAATAAGGTGATGTTTGTCATCGATCGAAATCTGAATACCGATGCCAAACAGCTTCGCATCAATCTGAGATTTTTCGTCGGCAAAAGCGTCTTTATCGAGAAAACGAGTATAGCGATCGCCCAATGAAGCAAGCATCGTCTCGATCGCCTTGTGGGCATCAGTAAGGTCTTTCATCTTGCCGTCATAGCGATGCTCCCATCGCGGCCAAGACTGATTGTTGTAGGTATTGTCTACGTAGTCGTCGTTTATTCTTTGCCAGGCCCGATGATATATTGCCTCGGGCCGAAAAGAGGAAAAATCTGCAAGAGCGGAAGATTGGCTTGTGTGCGCCGCCCTCAAATGGACGGAATCATCAGACTGACTTAGTTCGTTTGTACCGAGTGAGCTTGAAAGTAAGAGTGGTAGCGCAAGAAGGGATTTCCAGAACATAGGGCAACCAGATCAGTTAGTACGTACAATTTTATTTATACCCGGAAATCAAGAGATTATGCGATGTTCACGAAAATCTCGAATGTTACTATTAGCAGCCTGGTAAAAAGGCACCGAGCGATACCCTTGATAAATCTGAGTTTCAAAGGATTCGCTCATTTCGGGAGAACAAAAACTTGGAAAATGCTCTGGCAGAAATTGGGGTATTCGGCGGGTCCGGATTCTACTCTTTGTTTGACAACGACTCGGACCGGCAAGAAAAATGGGTTGAAACCCCTTACGGGTTGCCGAGTGACAAGGTCGTAATTGGCAAAATAGCCGGGCGAAAAGTTGCGTTTCTGCCTCGCCATGGAGCTAACCACCAGTATCCGCCCCATGTTATTAACTATCGCGCCAACGTCTGGGCAATGAAATCGCTCGGCGTCACTCGGGTAATCGCCCCCTGTGCAGCCGGTAGTTTGAAGAAAGAGGTTGGGCTCGGTCACTTTGTCGTTTGCGATCAATTCGTGGATAGAACGACGGGACGGATCGACACTTTCTACGACGGCCCAATTGCCACACACGTATCTTCAGCTGAACCTTACTGCCCCGAAATGCGCAAGGTAGCCTACGAAGCCGGCAAAGAAGCAGGCATAACGATGCACGAAACCGGCACCGTCGTTGTTATTCAGGGACCCCGCTTTTCATCAAAGGCTGAATCGCGATGGTTTACTGGACAGGGCTGGGAAGTGATTAACATGACCCAGTTTCCGGAAGTGCACCTTGTCAAAGAGTTGGAGATGTGTGTCGTTAACATCTCGCTCATCACGGATTACGATGCTGGTTTGATTGGTGTTGAGCCCGTTAACCACAGCGAAGTCGTTAAGGTTTTCACGCAAAATCTAAGCAATTTGCGCACCCTCCTGGTAAAACTAATTGAGAAATTGCCTGCCAAGCGTTCGAAATGCGAATGCGGTGAAGCCCTGAAGCACGCTCGCTTCTAAAATGCCTCAGTTTGAATTCTCTCTAAATCATCTGGTAGCATTTCTAGGCCTTGTTTTGGCTGTATCAGTCAATATCATGCTCAGAAAATTCGGCTACCCGGAGAAAATCATCTGGGGGGCTTCGATTCTTTCGATACTGGTAGTGGCAATTTTCTGGTCAACGATTATGTTGGGAGCAAATGATGAAGAAGACTAAGTTTGGAGTGCTCGTATTTTCTGCCCTTACAGCAGGTTTGCTATTTTGCTCACCTTATACAAAAGCCGTTGAAACAAAGCCACTGATTCCGGTGACTAAAGATTTCAAATTACCCAACGGTTTGAGGGTGTTGATATCGGAAGATCACTCTGCTCCGGTTGCTGCACTGGCGATCGTTTACGATGTTGGCGCTCGCAATGAGAGAAAAGGCAAATCAGGTTTTGCGCACCTCTTCGAACACATGATGTTTGAGGGTTCCGAAAACGTTGGTAAGACCGAGCACTTCAAATATGTGGAATCTGCCGGCGGTTCGCTTAATGCTTCCACGCATCCTGATTTCACCAACTATTTTGAAAAACTGCCCAGCAATCAAATTGAATTAGCGCTCTGGCTCGAATCAGATCGCATGCGCTCTCTCAAAGTGACGCAAGAAAATTTCGAAAATCAACTGGCAACGGTTAAAGAAGAGAAGCGATCGCGTATCGACAACCAGCCCTACGTACCTGCTTCCATTCAAATGGAAGAACTCCTCTACGATAATTGGGCCAATCAACATCCAACAATTGGCAGTTTTGATGATCTCGATCACTCAACCATTCATGATGTTCGTCAATTTTTCAAAACTTATTACGCTCCGAATAATGCCGTCATGGCAATCGTTGGCGATGTAGACAGCGCCCAAATGGAAAAGCTGGTGCGCAAGTACTTCTCAACCATTCCAAGCCAGACGATACCAGCCACTCCGGATTTAACAGAGCCAGTACAGACCAAAGCGAAATCTCTTAAAGTAGATGACCCACATGCTCAAGCACCGGCGTTCTGGGTATCGTGGAAAGCGCCGCCGCGACGAGATCCTGACTATTACGCTCTTGGTGTGATCGAAAAGCTTCTATCGGCTGGTGATTCTTCCAGACTTTATCAACGCAAGA
>CAJCIF010000259.1 GCA_903970355.1 Actinomycetota bacterium | reverse complement strand
GTTAGCGCTTGCTGCACTGGTTTTCTACAGCGCTCCACTAATTGACGTGTAAGCTCGTTAAAATTTGCCCGCGAGATTTTAAAATCGAGGTGTTTCGGACCGGACGCATTAGCTGTCACAAATGGCAAGGACACTGATGTCTCGGTTAACGAAGAAAGTTCGATTTTAGCTCTTTCTGCGGATTCTGAAAGCCGCTGTAACGCTTGAGGATCTTTGCGAAGGTCTATCGCTTCCTGTTTCTCGAATTGTTCAGCAATGTAGTTCACCAGGATGTGGTCGAAATCGTCCCCGCCAAGGTGCGTATCGCCGGCAGTAGATTTGACCTCGAAAACTCCGTCACCAACTTCGAGTATGGAAACATCAAAAGTGCCGCCTCCAAGATCGAAGACCATTACAGTTTCGTCTTTTTTCTTCTCGATTCCATAAGCTAGTGCTGCCGCTGTTGGCTCATTGATTATGCGCAAGACGTTCAAGCCGGCTATCGCTCCTACATTCTTTGTCGATTGGCGCTGGGAGTCGTTAAAATAAGCCGGCACCGTTATTACAGCGCTCGTTACTTTTTCACCTAGATATTTTTCTGCATCTTCTTTTAGTTTGCGCAAAATCATCGCAGAGATTTCTTCGGGGGTATGCTCTGTTTTGTCAATTAAAACTACGCACCCGCCGTCCTTTGAACTCTTCACCATATAGGGGACCATTTTGCGCTCTGACTCGACTTCATCGAATCTTCTTCCAATGAATCTCTTAATCGAAGAGATTGTGTTATGGGGGTTGAGTACGGCTTGGCGTCTGGCAAGCTGTCCGACAAGACGCTCTCCCGATTTCGAAATGGCAACTACCGATGGTGTCGTGCGATTTCCGTCGCTATTAGCTACGACGGTTGGTTGCCCGCCTTCGATCACGGCAACGACCGAATTCGTGGTACCTAAATCTATGCCTACTGATTTTCCCATTCTGTGCTCTCATTATTGAACCGATTCTCAGTTCAATCGTAAGCTGTTTCGTGAGGCGAAAGCACTGTTTCTTTAGTCCTCGATCTGGGCAATAATCGTAGACTTCGATGGAGAGGGACTGTCCGAAATAATTATGATTCGCTGGTTATAAGTTTTGGATCGCTTTTGGTTGCGCCTAAAACCGCGAGAAGCACTGCGTTACTCGTAGTGCAGACCTGGGTGGTATATGCGGTGACTGGTTATCGCTCGTTTTGCGGGAACTTTTGGATGTTCTGCCTTTTGACGTCATTGATTAGTTGACCAAAATCGAACGCATCATAGTATTGACCGTTTCCAGCGCGGACCAGCTGGGCGAGCTGGCGAATGTCATGGCGCTCATTACGGGCGAAAGATGCAACGACTAGATTAACTCGGGAAGCAGCATCAACTTCTCCGTTAACAAACCTCACTGGATCGCCACCGCAAGTATCGTAGCCATAGGTCAGGAGAATAATTACCGTGTGTCCAGTTACAGTTGCTAGTTCGTTTCCATAAGCTTGTCTCAGAGCAAACTCCAACGGAGTTGCATTTCCAATTGCGAGAACATGACCAAGCTCTCTAAGTATCAATTTCTTGTTACCCTCTTTGATCGGAACCAAGAGTTCTGTAGCCAGACAGTCTGTTCCAGGGCCCAAGTCAATATGATTGAGATTTGGATTGTGCTCAATTTCTTGAGTTTTGGCAATGCTTTTGGCACCGAAAATACGCAAGCCGCATCTCGCATCAATTGGTAAAGAGGCGAGTATTTTTTCGATCAACGACTTTGCAAATTCAAGTTTTGTCTTTGTTTTTTCTGAATAGATCGGCGCACTTACCTTTGCTTTCATCGAAAAGGAACTATCCAAAACAAACAGAATATTTTCACAACCTTTAAAAGAGAACGGTGCTGAAGCAAAAAGCGGTTGCCTTTCCGCTCTTGAACTACTTCCAATATGTTCTTGATTTGGCAGTACCGGTGAAACTTGAATTCCTGGAGGTAGTGTTGTGGAAGTGCTTGTTTGGGCTTCTACTCTCGAACAGTGCAGCACAATCAAACTAATCACTAAGTAGATAATCCGTTTCATGTCGTTTGATGTTCGCCCGAACCTACCGCAATGTAAACCAACATTTCGCTCTCTAGTGGCACCAGAGTGGTACCGGCATTTTCTTTGATTGTAAAAACTTAGCGGGCGAAGAGTCTCGAACTCTCGACCTACAGCTTGGGAAGCTGTCGCTCTACCGACTGAGCTACACCCGCGTACTTGTATAGTTTAGCAAATCCGTGAAAGCGTCCGAATATCAGGTTTTCGGCTTAAGGGCTTCAGCCAGCTCTCTTGTGATTTGACGGCGCCATACTTCTACGTTTTCGAAGTTTTTGCCGTAATCAAAAACGACAGCATTCGATTTAGATTTGCTGGTACAACGCAGTTTCCATCTGTTTTCGTCAATTGGATTTATTTCTACTTCCAGGTCTTCGCCTGGTGAGCGCCAGCTTGCGCCGGTCGAGGCGCGCCCCACCAGATTTTCTGAATCATCAGAGACATTCCCCACATCGGGCACTTGCATAAGGGCTGAACGGCATGCCGCAGATATCTGGCGAAACGTTCCGGTTAGCTCGATTTCGCGCGACTGTTCGAGTTCCCAAATGTCTTCGCGGAATCCTTTTGCCAGGTACAACTTGACAGTTAGGTCGAACAACATCATGACAACGACCAGCAAGGCGGCAAAAATAACGCCTATGAAAATCGCAGCTTTGAGGGAATAGATGGCGCTGGTTTTGTTGCCATGTGTCATTACCAGAAGGATGAACACGAGCAAGCCTACGCCGCCGCCGAAACCCAAGCCGCTAACAGTCGCTGCTCTTAGCAGCCTATTAAGATAACGAAGCACGTTCTACTCCGAGCCAGTCGCTTAGGCAACTTCTATCTCTTTCGTTTCTTTTTCTTGTTTTAAAGACCAACGAACGAAACGAGCCACAAGGTAAAGCGGCGGTACGACCAACAAAAGTCCAATCAATTTAGTTAGTAAGGCTCCAAAGCACATATCTATATTTCCTCGTCGTCAATAGCAAGAGATTCCTCATCATCTTCTGGACTCAGTTTAACTCCATCTGCCTCAATATCTTGCAGTTCTGCTGCTACGTAATCTAACTCCTCAACATTAATCGTGTTCGAAGTTTCAACAGTGGATTGGTCGGTTGCTCCAACTGAAGTAAATTCGGTAGCGGAATCAGTGACGTCGAGCAGCTCAGGCTCTTGGATATCTGCGATTTTACTTTGGGCAAGAGCAACGCGGGCTGCCGCTTTTTCAGCAACGGTTCGACGAGGAAATAGTCGGGCCCGGCACTTAACACAAAAACAAAAACTGCCTTCACTGAGATGGCCAAAGTCCGTTTGTTTGAAACCTATCGGAAGGAAGCCGCGCGTGGCTACCATCCTGCGATCGAGACCTTTCAGCTTTCTCTGGAAGATCTTTACATATTCGTGCCGGCACGGCTTTTGTTCTTCGATGCTATTGGTCATTTAAAGTTGCTTTACCACCGGGAATTCTTTCAACAAACGATTTTTCCACATTAATATCACCGCGAGCTGGTGATCGGTTTTAACAGTGCTGGGACAGGAAAAATAAAGTGTGCGTGTGTCATTGGCTTTGAATGGAACCGAGTTTGGTGTTGCAACTGGTAGCGTAACCGAACCGGCTGCCTTTTTAGCAGTCTTATCGTAAAAAACTGCTTTCAAGGTTAGATCACCGACATTGGCACCACTAAAATTTTTTATCTTTATCTCTCCTTCCGGTGTCACGCTTCCGGTTGCCAGCCAAATTCTGGATGAGCTGAGGATAATTGGTGGCATGCTCGGATCATACTTATTTGCAAGCGCATTCGCTTTATCCGCTTCAGCATCACGCTCAGCTTTTTCGTCCTTGGCAATTTTGGCCAACAATTCTTGCACTCTGCTTGCGTGCCCTTGCACCGAGTTCGCTTCTTGCACCTTTTTCTGTTTCAGCAAAAGAACAGTCCAATCATTCAACACATCCAAAAGCTGGTGCAGAAGGTCCGGGTTTTGGTGCAGCTCGTATGCATCTTCAAGGGCATGCACCGCTCCTGCATAATTGTTCAGTTTTAAATCTGCAGCCGCAAGCTGTTGGCAATTTTCGACACTCTTTTCCTTATCTGTAAGTTCCACAAGCGCTTTTTGTGCGCCGTCATAATCATTTTTTGCAAGCAGCAAATCTATAAGATGGTGGCGCGCTTCTAAATTGTTTTTGTCAACGGCCACCACGACGCGATAACTTTCGATTGCTTTGTCGGGCATGTTATTGCGATTGTAGAGACTGGCAAGCAACATACGAGTTGCCGGCTCATCATTTGTACGGACACTCTTTTCCAAAAGTGCCATCGCTTTTGGTTCATCATTCTCATTTTGTTCTGCTACTGCTGCAAGCCTCCGATAGCCCTCGCTCAAGCGATGTGGAATCAAAGCCTGCAATGGTCCGGAAATGGAACTCGCAAAACTGCTCGCTATCTCTAAATGCTTAACCGCCCCTTCCAAGTTATTGTGATTCAGTTCGGAGTCCGCCCAATCTACGTAAAATCTGGCCAGATCCTCACGTATCAAATTTGAGGGCACGCATTGCAGAAGTTTTTCCGCTTCTTCAAAATCCCCCTTGCGTTGATAGTAGTTGGCAAAGAGCAAAACGGAAGGCACCAGTTCTTGCGGAGACAAGCCGACCCTTAAAGCTGTGTCCAGGGCGATTCGACCTTCGGCAATGCGATCGGTGCTGAGATAACCCTGGGCCAGCCAGGGGTAAACGGCTGGTGGTGCCGGGTGCTGAGTAGACAGCTGTTCCAACACAGGAAGAGCTGCTGCCGCCTTGCCCTGCTTGATTAGAGCAACGGCATGATCGAATGCGGTTTCAGGCGGTTTCCAAAATCTAAAGAGCGCTATCGCCAAGAGGATGATCGCAAGGGTAGCGACGGTCCAACCCCAACGTTTGAAACCACCAGCGGTGCCCTGGCTTATTCTTTCTGAATCGGTAGTTTGCGAATCGGTCATGTTACCTACAATCTTCGCAGATGAAGGCTATAATAGCTCGGTATGACGAAGGCAGAAATCAACCTTACTCCTACGGCAGCGTGCTTCGATATTGAGGAGAAGCTTCCGGCGCGAAGCTGGGGCAATGCCGTTGATTGCCAGGCAGGAATACTTCTGGTGCATGGCCTGGGGGCAAGCAGCGCCTGGTTTGAACCACTGGCACGGCGCTTGAAGGTTCGCCAGATGTATGTTCTATCCTACGATCAAGTTGGTTTTGGCAAGCGTCGCCAAGAAAAGTTTTCATCGAGCAAGCAATGGTTCGAAGATCTCCAAATTGCTTTCGAATTTCTCACCAAACAGCTTTCTGACAAGCCGGCTTTTATTGTTGGAAACAGCATGGGCGGGTTAGTTGCCCTGGCTTCTGCAGACAGAGTGAAGCCTTCAGGTCTGGCAATGTTGTCACCAGGTTTTGACGGACACCCGGAAACGTTCACATTCGGTTACCGCCTTTCCACGCTTGTAAAAGCGTTGTTGAATCCCGAAAAAGATTTCGATCTTCCCTATGGTTTGGACCTGGTGACCGAAGTCGAATCAGTGCGCAACTGGCTTGAAAATGATCCGGAAAAGCGCTTTTCCGTGCCGGGCAAGATGCTTCTTGAACTGCTGTTCCTCACGCAAGGTTTGAACTTCAACAGTCTTAAGACGAATTGCCCTGTTCTCATGATGCTTGCCGGACGCGACAGAATTGTGAATAACAGGGTCAATAGGCAATTCTTTAAACGGATTGAAAGCCCCGAAAAAACGGAGGTTTGCTTCGAAAATTCTATGCATGACCTTACGTTGAATCCAATAATTGACGAAGTATCGGAGCGACTTTACGCCTGGATTCAGGCCCATTCACCGCGCCGGGCAGTAACGAGCTGAGCGAATAAAATGGTCTGTTCACCGCAGTTCGCATAAAAATTGATAGTCGTGAGCCAAATGAGATAATTTTTACTGCGAAGTGATTAGAGTTGAGTTTGAGTGGTCCCGAAAGCTGCTCAAATGGCTATAATTTATGCATTCCGTGTGTTGACATCCAGGTCAACAAGAGAATGAGGTGATTATGTCTCACGTCAGCCTCGGCCAAATGTTCTTAGAGCGTGCTCAAACGCTCGCTGATAAAACTGCGATCAGGTACAAAGAGGGCAAAGGCGAATACCAGCCAATGAGCTGGCGCGACTTTAGCGTCTTGGTAGAACAGCTCGCCTTTGGTCTAGCCGCGCTCGGCATTGGACCGGGTTCCTCGGTTGGTATATTTTCAGCCACTTCCCACTTGTGGATTGTTGCGGACCTCGCCACCATATGCAATGGCGCGTTTTCGGTACCGCTTTATCCAAACAGTTCCGTATCGGATGTAGAACACATCCTCAATAACTCAGAAACAGAAGCTGTTTTTGTAAGCGGAGAACCGCTTCTAGCCAAGCTCCTTGAAGTAAGACATAAGCTTAGCGCTCTTAAGAAAATTATCTATTGGACACCGTTAGCTGGTGGAAAATCGGTTGAAGAAATTCGAGAAAAAAATGGTTTGACAACAGATCAACTTATTGGCTTGAATGAACTTAAGGCCCTTGGCCAGCCGCTTGCCAAAGAGAATGCGACGCTCATTTCTCAACGTGCTTCAAAAATTCAACTGCAAGACATCGCCACGGTTATCTACACTTCCGGCACAACCGGCACTCCAAAAGGAGTGGCAATTTCTCACGACAACATTATTAGCTTGTTGGTAACACTGCCAAAACACCTGCCATTGTTTGTCAATGACACATACCTATCTTATTTGCCTCTGTCCCATGTTTTTGAACGTGTATGCGGCGAATTTTACTGGCTCTACGCAGGTGGCACGAACGCATTTGCAGAGTCAATTGAAACCATGGCCAAAAATCTCAACGAGATAAAACCAACCTATTTATTGGCAGTACCGCGCGTGCTAGACCGTATTTATGCCAAAGTGCGAAGCGGCATTGACGGTGCCGGCGGACGAGCTAAGGTAATGATCGATTGGGCAATCGGAGTTGGTGTTGAAGCATTGCACCTTGAAGGTGAGGGTAAAGCGATTCGCCCGGCTTTGAAGCTGAAACTCTGGCTTGCCGAGAAGATTGTCTTCAAAAAATTGCGCGAGCGGATCGGACCACAAATTCGATTCATAATTGTAGGTGGTGCGCCTGCCACTCCCCATGTTTTGGAATTCTTCAATGCCATTGGCATATGTGCGCTTGAAGGTTATGGTCTAACGGAAACTACCGCACCGACAAACGTTAATCGCAGAGGCAAAATCAAACCAGGCACCGTAGGTCCGGTAATGGATACGGTTGAAATGAAGCTTGCCGAAGACGGCGAGATATTGGTGAGAGGCTCTTCAATCTTTAAGGGCTATTACAAGGACGAAAAAGCGACGCGCGATTGCTTTGAGAATGGTTGGTTTAAGACCGGTGATATTGGTGTCCTCGATCATGATGGTTATTTGCGTATTACCGATCGCAAGAAAGATCTGATCGTCAATTCTTCTGGTAAGAACATTGCTCCTCAACGTATCGAAGCAATCTTGCGCACCATTCCAGGTGTATCACAAGCAATTGTGTTCGGTGATAAGAGGAAGTCTCTAGTTGCACTCATTACTTTGGAAGAGCAAGCGGCGTTGGAATTAGGCCGTGAAAAGGGTTGGAACGCCGAAACTTTCGAACAACTAGTTGAGATGAGAGAACTGAAAAACTGGTTGAAGAAGGAAATAAATTTGCGCTCCAGTCAATTGGCTGAATACGAGGTAGTAAAGAATTTTGCCATTCTGAAACAGGATCTGGCAATTGATTCCGGCGAACTGACTGCTACGTTGAAAGTAAAGCGCAATGTCGTTGCAGAAAAGTATAAAGCGCATATCGATTCTCTTTACAAAGAAGAAGCGGCGAGCGCTGGTTCTGGAAGCGAAGCGAATTCGGTAACTACCAAGCGTTAACTGATTGCTTGCGAACCTTTTCTTTTTCGCTGTAAAACGGCGATAATTTAGCGCGGGTGCCGATATGTTTTTGAGGATCGGTTATGGCAGCGGAAGAATACGACGTATTAGTGATCGGTGGTGGCATGGCTGGAATGACAGCCGCAGCGTTTGCCGCAAAAGAAAGGCTGTCGGTTGTAATTGTTGAAAAGAGTCAACATCCTGGTGGGCGAGCCCGCAGCGTCACGATGGAAAAGTTTATTTTCAATGAAGGACCACACGCTCTTTATATTGGTGGAAGAGCTTCTGAAACCCTTGCAGAGTTGAGAGTTGATTGGACAGGAGACGCACCACCTTTTAAAGGCAGTATAGGAGTTGTAGATAGCAAGCTCCAAAAGCTTCCGATCGATGCAATGACTATTTTGCAAACTGGAGCGCTCGATCTTGGTGGCAAATGGGATCTTTTAAAATTCTTCGGCAATGTAGCTGGAATTGACGAGACTAACTTAGACACTGAGAAGTTCAGTGACTGGGTGAAAAAAACTACGAGCAATCAAAGTGCAAAAAACTTTCTCTATGCTATGGCGCGGTTGCTAACTTACTGCAATGCACCTGAGCAGTTGAGTGCGAAAGTATTCGTCAAACAACTCAAGTTAGCCTTCCTTGGCCCTGGTGTTCGATATTTGAATGGTGGCTGGCAAACAATTGTAGATGGTATGCAAAAATTGCTGGAGAAATTGCAAG